>NZ_JBALNX010000043.1:63392-63536 GCF_036962035.1 Bacillus sp. JJ1773 | reverse complement strand
ACCTTCAATGGGCACCAGATCGAACGAATGATGACTGATCGGGGAAATTTTCCTCTTCTACGGGCACCAGATGAAGCGAATTATGACCGATCATGATAATTCTCCCCATCAGCAGGCACCAGATCGAGCGACTGTTGACCGATC
>NZ_JBALNX010000043.1:0-63262 GCF_036962035.1 Bacillus sp. JJ1773 | reverse complement strand
GCAGATGAAGTGACTGATGACTGATCATAATAATTCTCCCCTTCAGCGGGCACCAGATGAAGCGACTGATGACCTTGTTAGGCATTTTTTCACTCGAACCAAAACAAAAAAACCTATTCCTTCGATGTGGAATAGATTTTGCATTCATATGAAAGGAAAAGAGTCCCAATCGTGCCGTCGCTTAGATGCCTTCGTTTTGAACCCGCACAAAGCAGGTGGGTGTCCTGTTTCTGCATATGTAAGTCCTCATGCCATGAGGCGTTTACGCCGCTATAGAAAACTCTGGACTCCCGAAGGATAGATGTTCGGTCAAAATGTCAGGTTACACAACGAACACATCAGGACTCTTTAAAGATTAATTGTATTTTATCATATTCATATTTCTCTTACAAGCGTACAAATATAGGTCCATGCTCATTTTTTTACGTTTAATGCCAAGTGAAGATCATCTAATTGGGCTACACTTACTTCTCCAGGAGCATTTGTTAACAGACAGCTTGCACTTGCTGTTTTCGGGAATGCAATCGTATCACGGAGATTGGATCTTCCTGCCAGCAGCATGACTAATCTGTCTAAGCCAAGGGCAATTCCCCCATGTGGAGGTGTGCCATATTCAAAGGCTTCCATTAGGAATCCGAATTGTTCATTTGCTTCCTCTTGTGTAAAGCCAAGGACATTAAACATTTTTTCCTGAACAGCTCTTTCAAAAATACGAAGAGATCCGCCGCCAAGCTCATAACCGTTTAATACAAGGTCATAGGCTTGAGCTCTAACTTCGGATGGATTTGTTTCTAAAAGTTCCAAATCCTCTCTAAATGGCATTGTGAATGGATGATGTGCCGCAAAATAACGGCCTGCCTCTTCATCATATTCTAATAATGGCCAATCTGTAATCCAAAGGAAGTTAAACTTGCTTTGATCGATTAGACCTAGCTCTTTACCAAGCTTTAAACGTATTGCTCCTAGTGCATCAGCCACAACGTTTTTCTTGTCTGCCACAAATAGTAATAAATCTCCCGTTTCAACAGATAGAGTGGCTGTCATTGCCTTTTGTTCTTCCTCTGTTATGAATTTAGCAATTGGTCCCTTTAATCCGTCCTCTTCTGCCTTTAACCAAGCAAGACCTTTTGCCCCATAAACAGCTGCAAATTCTGTTAAGGCGTCAATATCTTTTCTTGAATATTGGCTGCCGCCATTTTTCACATTGATTGCCTTCACTTGACCACCGGATGATACGGCTCCTGCAAACACTTTGAAACTGGAGTCCTTCACAATCTCCGATAAATCAGTTAATTCCATGCCAAATCGAGTATCAGGCTTATCGGATCCAAAACGGTCCATCGCCTCCTGGTAAGTCATGCGATGGAATGGAAGTTGGATATCTAACCCCTTTACCTCCTTCATGACTTTTTTCATCATGTTTTCCATTAGGCCAATTATTTCATCTTGGCTCATAAAGCTCATTTCCATATCGACCTGCGTAAATTCAGGCTGACGGTCCGCACGTAAATCCTCATCACGGAAGCAGCGGGCAATTTGATAATATCTTTCAAATCCCCCAACCATTAGCAATTGCTTAAAAATTTGCGGCGACTGCGGCAAAGCATAGAATTCACCAGGGTGTACGCGGCTAGGAACTAAATAGTCACGCGCCCCTTCTGGTGTGCTTTTCGTTAAAATCGGTGTTTCAATATCAAGGAAGCCTTCCCCGTCCAGAAAATCCCTCATTGCTTTTGTTACTTGATGACGCATTTTTAATGTTTCAAACATTGCCGGTCTTCTCAAATCAAGGTACCGATATTTTAATCGAATATCCTCGGAAACATCTGTTTTATCATCAACCATGAATGGAGGAGTTTTCGCTTCGTTTAAGATCGAAATCTTTTTAACTAGTACCTCAATACGTCCAGTTGCAAGATTTTCATTGATCGTGCCTTCTCCGCGGGCGATGACTTCTCCTTCAATATCAAGCACATATTCATTTCTTACTTTTTCCGCGATAGCAAGTGCCTCTTGTGATACCTCGGGATTAAAAACAATTTGGATAATGCCAGTCCGGTCGCGTAAATCGATAAAGATTAGTCCTCCTAAATCACGACGCTTTTGTACCCAACCTTTTAAAATAACCTTTTCACCAATGGCGGCTTCTGTCACTTCTCCGCAGTAGTACGTTCTCCCAAACATTCTTTATTCCTCCTATTGTCTAGCTAGCTCTGTGAATTTTTCCACAAATGTATTTAGTTCCATTTCCGACTGTTCACCAGTTTCCATTGATTTTAGGGTGATTTTCTTAGCTTTAAGTTCGTCCTCCCCTAAAATCGCCACATATTTAGCATTGGCCCTGTCTGCTGCTTTAAACTGTGTTTTTATTTTTCTATTTAAATAATCTCTCTCTGCTGAGAAGCCAGCGAGGCGAAGCCTATGCAGTAATCCAACTGTATAGTCCTTTGCTTCTTCTCCTAGCGAAACTAAATAGCAATCAATCTTCTCATTAATTGGCAGTTTAATTTGTTCAGCCTCTAGGGCAGCGATAAAACGTTCAATACTCATCGCAAAACCGATTCCAGGTGCCTCAGGACCTCCAATTTCTTCGGTGAGACCATTATACCTTCCGCCTCCACAAAGTGTGGTGATGGCCCCAAATCCTTCTGCATTGCTCATAATTTCAAATGCTGTATGGTTATAATAATCAAGTCCGCGAACTAGATTTGGATCCACTTCAAATGCAATATCAAGATCAGTTAAATACTGCTGTACTTTTTCAAAATATTTCTTGGAATCCTCATTTAAGTAATCGATAATCGATGGAGCAGCCTTCATTAGCTCATGGTCTCTGTCTTGTTTACAGTCAAGAATTCGCATTGGATTTTTACCCAATCTGCTCCTGCAGTCTGAACAAAACTCGTCTATTCTTGGCTTAAAGTGGTTTACTAATGCTTCACGGTGTGCATTTCGGCTTTCTTTATCACCGAGACTATTAATGACTAGCTTTATCTTTTCCAAGCCTAGTTCTTTATAAAGGCTCATGGCTAAAGCTATAACCTCTGCATCAATGGCAGGATCATTGCTTCCAATGGCCTCAACACCAAATTGAACAAATTGGCGGTATCGTCCTGCCTGCGGACGCTCGTAGCGGAACATTGGTCCCATATAATAAAGCTTTACAGGCTGAGTTGCGTCCCCATACATTTTATTTTCAACAAAAGACCGAACAACTGCAGCTGTCCCCTCTGGTCTTAGCGTTAAGCTGCGTTCTCCGCGGTCTTCAAATGTGTACATTTCCTTCTGAACAATATCAGTCGTATCCCCAACACTTCGCAAAAATAACTCAGTGTGTTCGAATATCGGGGTTCTGATTTCGCGATATTGAAACTTCTCGCAAAGTTCTCTTGCTTTTTCCTCAATTAACTGCCATTTTTCTATTTCACCTGGGAGAATATCTTGAGTTCCCCGCGGTATTTGGATTGATGCCATATATGAATCCTCCTTATTCAAATAATAAGTAGTATTTTTAAAAAAATAAAAAAGCCCTCGCCTCCTTGTATACAATACAAGGGACGAGAGCTTATAAATTCCCGTGGTGCCACCCTAATTGAAGACGTCCTAAAAAGAACGTGCTTCCTCTTTTACAGTTAACGCCTGTGAACGTTCAGCTCCTACTAAAGGGAATGCCTCTTTCAGAGAGAAACCTACGAAGTGTTCTTTCATTAAATCATCATGCAGAAATGTTTTCAGCCTATGACATTTCTTCTCTTTTCACGTGGAGCTTAACTACTATTCTTCATCAACGGTTAATATTTCATCCTAATATTTATATTATCATACGTATCAACAATCGGATTGTCAATAGCGTTATTTAAGATCTTTCTAAATGTTTTTTTAATTTACGAACATCTCTTACAGATAAACCAAACTCTGAAGCTAATTCCACCATGTTTGAGCCTTGTTCTTTTTGAATAAAGTCATGAAAGTCTACTCCAAATAACTGGTTTTCTCCTAAGTGGGCAGATGCTCCCTTTTCACCAAATCTCATTTTTTTCACCCTTCGTTACGTAGTTATCTCCTATTCTTCCCACTTTTAGAATAGAAAATGCATTCTCTGGATGAACAACTAGTAAAACTAAGACTTTAATTTAATAGGCACTCATCTAATCATGCAATTGTCTCTATTAGACAAACATACATTTAGACAAATTTGGTCAATAATCTAGTTCCTTCTTTTTTCAGGCGAATATAAATATAAGCAAACGGACATGCAGTGTCATATGACTCTGCTCTGAAAAAAAAGAAATGGAGTGAGAAAATGTCATTTGAATTAGGAATTACCATTTTTGTATTTGTCACGACCATGCTGGTCATTTTTTGGAGGCCAAAGGGGCTCAATGAAGCTTATCCAGCTGCTGTTGGTGCAGGGATCATTTTACTAACAGGAATCGTATCTCGAGCAAATATTGAGGATATTATCAGCAAAATTGGCGGAGCCTCTATTACGATTATGGCGACAATTGTCATGGCAGTCATATTAGAAAGCTTCGGTTTCTTCCACTGGGCAGCTGCCCGGCTTGCTAGTATGGCAAAAGGATCAGGCTACCGTCTATATTGGTATGTTCAGCTTCTATGCTTCTTGATGACACTTTTATTTAATAATGATGGAAGCATCTTAATTACAACACCGATTTTAATTCTATTACTGAAAAACCTGCAGTTAAAACCCCATCAGCAAATCCCGTACCTATTAAGTGGCGCTCTTACAGCTACCGCTTCAAGTGCTCCTATCGGCGTCAGCAATATCGTTAATCTCATTGCATTGGAAATTGTAGATATGACGTTATATATGCATACTGCCATGATGTTTGTCCCAGCAACATTAGGTTTACTGTTTATGTCCTGGTTAATGTTTGTCGTAGTGAAGAAAAAATTGCCAAGAAAATTGCCAAATTCCACTTATGAGATCGAGGAGAGTTTTTTCACCAAAAATTTTCATCCTTTAAAAGGAAAACTTTCTGTCGAGACAAAGAGAAAACGTACAAAGTTTATGTTGAAAGTATTGCTGTTTGTTTTTATCATGCGCTGTTTATTATTTGTAGCCTCTTTTCTCTCCATTCCTATTTCTCTAGTTGCTGTGCTCGGATCCGTTGCTTTGCTAGTATGGCGATGGTATCACCTGCGAACAAACCCCATTGATATTTTGATAAAGACTCCTTGGCACATTCTAATTTTCGCTTTTTCCATGTACGTCATTATTTACGGACTTCACAATGTAGGACTGACGGCATTCCTCGTGAAATTATGTGAACCTATTGTCAACCAAGGGCTGCTCTATGCAAGCTTTACGATGGGCGGACTCGTTTCAATTCTCTCTAATATCTTTAACAATCATCCAGCCTTGATGGTTGGGACGATAACTTTAACAGAAATGGGGCTCGATCCAATTACTTTAAAGACGATTTATCTTGCAAATATCATCGGCAGCGATATAGGTTCCTTATTGCTTCCAATTGGTACGCTTGCGTCCCTGATCTGGTTGTATATTCTCAGACAGCATAAAGTGAAAGTGAAATGGAAGGATTATCTAAGTGTGTCATTAGTTGTTATCCCAATATCTACAATTTTTACCTTATTCTTATTGTACTATTGGGTACAAATGGTATTTGCCTAAATTTAATGATGGAATATGGAAAAATATTAAGGAGGAAAAGAGTTTGACTGATTTAATCACTTTACAAGGTAAACAAGTAAATTTACAGCTTGGGAAAGAAACAATTAATGGGATTTTACTTGACGCAGGAAAAGATATTGTTGTCATCTTTAATGGTCAACGGTATTTATATATCCCTTTGTTACACGTACATCATTTCCAGCTTAACAGCAATAAAGATGATTATGTAGATTCGCCTAGTGAATCTTCTGCGTTTGCAAAAATGGATCTTCTTAATATTAAAGAAGTATTAAATAAATCAAAGGCAGTGTTTACAGAACTTTATGTAGGAAAAGATTTATCTTACTATGGATATATAACAAATGTCTATAATGACTATGTGGGTTTTTATTCACCTATTTATAAGTTGATATTTATTTCAATAGACCATATAAAATGGCTTGTCCCTTTTAATGAAAACTCTTCACCTTATACTTTAAACAACATGAACCTATCTTTAAGCAAAAGTCACGTACAATTGGGAGTAAGTCCAACGAATTTTCCTTTACTTCCTAATTTGGAAGATCAGTTAAAAAAAGAAGCAGGAAAACTTGTCATCTTTGATGGGGGAAAAGATCCTAAAAAAGTGGGACTGTTAAAAAAGATTGAAAATAACCTCGCAGAAATAATACTTGCAAAGGGGGAGAATATATGTTTGAGGCTTTCCCATATAAAATCAATTCAAATACCATAATAGCGGGATGCATGAAGTCCCTAAGAAGCTTTTATGTAAAACTACAAAAAAAAGAGGCAAAAGCAGCGCCTCAAAAAATTCCTTTGTAAGTTATATAAATAAAACCACAAAGATAAGTTACAGTCACTTTTAAGATATGTTTTAGAAACCGGAAATGAACTAGGTAATTTACACGAAAGACATTAAATATTAAGAAAAAAAGCTATTTCATTTGAGATAGCTTTTTTCTTTGATGAAAAAGTCGCCAATAAGCAATAAAATTTATGATATTTTGACAATAGAGCAATCAGACGCATATTTTGAAACTTTTCATCTCATTTGGAAGGATTTAAGCGATCTAAAGAGAAGTAATATCATTTAGTAAAAGGAAAGGCTTGACTAAAAAAACAAAATTTGTTTTTCTTAAAGATGTGAATCTATCAAAAAGGAGGGAGCAAATGCTCAAGAAACAAATTCTCTTATTTTTTTGCTCTGTTCTCTTCATAGGATTAGCCACTCCTCCGTCAGCGGCAAAAGCAGTGGGCCAAACTGTCACAGTGGGAACAGATAGCTTAAATATTCGCAAAGGTCCCGGTTTGAGCTATCCGATCGTTGCGAAGGCAAAAAAAGGAGAAAAATACCCTTCCCTTTCCGAAAAGAATGAATGGATTGAAGTTCAGCTTGGTAACGGTGTTCGTGGCTGGGTAGCTAATTGGCTCGTGACGAAGGAAAGCGCGAGTATCTCGGACAGTTCCTCAGAAAAATTAGAGAAGAACAAGAATGCTACCATTTCAACAGATGGCCTTCGAATTAGAAAAGGTCCAGGGACAAGCTTTCCAGTGATTGGAACAGTTAATAAAGGAGAAGCATACACGGTTCACAGTATGGATGGAAATTGGGTGAATCTTCAAACGCCATTTGGCAATGGCTGGGTCTCTAATGACTTTATCCAAATCCAAACTAGTAGCAAAGCTACTAATTTAGAAGGAAAATCGAATGGCAGTATTACTGCAAATTCCTTAAATGTCAGAAACTCACCTTCTCTAAATAGTTCTATTATTGGAAAACTAAGTTTAGGAGACAATGTAAAGATATTATCTCAAACAAGTGAATGGACTGAAATCTCTTTTTCTGGGACGAAGGCATGGATAAGCAGCCAATATATTCAAATAGACAAAGCTGTTTCCAATAGTCCCGCTCCCGAAAAACAACAAAGTAAATCAACAAGCTCAGGTAAATCAGCCAAGGTAACGGCAACATCGTTAACTGTCAGAGATACTGCCTCTTTAAGTGGAAAAGCAATTGGCTCGGTACAACAAAATGAAAGCTATCAAATTATCGAGGAAGCCAATAACTGGGCAAAAATCGAGTATGAAAAGGGATTATTCGGCTGGGTGGCTAGCTGGTATTTGGACAAGTCTGATATCGCCAAACCTTCTGTAAGTGAGCAAAATGTGAAGAATAGCTCTCTTACAATTCTTCATGATGCAACTAACATTAGAAAAAATGCAAATACTCAGTCTGAAGTAGTACATAGGGCCAATAAGGGAGATATATTTGATATTATTAGTATCCAAAATGATTGGTATGAAATCCGTCTCTCTAATGGGGAAAGCGGTTATATTGCCGGTTGGATTGTTTCCGTAAATGGTTCAGCGCCTATGGTAGAAAAACCCGGATCAGAGTTACACTTGAAGAATAAAAAAATTGTTATTGACCCCGGTCATGGCGGAAGAGACAATGGGACAACAGGGGCAAGAGGAACGCTTGAAAAATTATTAACATTGCAGACAGCTCAAAGCTTATATGAAAAATTGAAATCTACAGGGGCTAACGTCATATTAACTCGTAATAATGATACATATATCCCTCTATCATCACGGGTGTATACATCACATTATCATAACGCCGATGCCTTTATCAGTATTCACTATGATAGTATGTTAGACCGGAGTGTTCATGGAATGACCACCTATTATTATCATTCCTATCAAAAGAATTTAGCTGCCAATGTTCACTCGTCTATTACTTCTAAGACAAATCTAAAGGACCGCGGCTATCGTTCCGGAGATTATTATGTGTTAAGAGAAAATAAGCGTAATGCAATTCTGCTAGAACTAGGTTACCTCAGCAATCCTACGGAAGAAATACTCGTATCTTCCAGCCAATTTCAAGACACGGTGACGACTGGCATTTACCAGGGGCTAGCTAGGTATTTTAAGGAGAACTAGATTTAATTCTTAAAGGCTAAATAAAAAAAGTCAGACACATTCATACTTAAGTATGAACACTGTCTGGCCTTTTTTATTGTCTAGCTTCAGCACCTACCCCCGACAAGCACAGGATGTGCTGACATCGGCGTTCGCCACAGGACGTGGCGGTATTTAGTCGATGTTCATCTTTCAAGGCGCTTACACTTTTCTTATTTACTATCAACAATTAGTGTAACGGGTCCATCATTCGTTAGCTGAACATCCATCATGGCGCCAAATTCACCTGTCGCAACCTTTAATCCTTTTTCACGAAGATAGGCATTAAAGGCTTCATATATTTTCAATGCGTGTTCAGGTCTAGCTGCTTCCATAAAATTAGGCCTGCGCCCTTTTCGGCAATCTCCATATAAGGTGAATTGGGAAACCGATAAAATTTCTCCGCCTTTATCCAGTAATGATAAATTCATTTTTCCGCTTTCATCTTCAAAGACTCGTAGATTGGCAATTTTATCAGCTAAAAATTCAGCATCCTTATCATCGTCTTCATGTGTCACTCCTACTAAGAGGACAAAGCCCTTTGGAATACTCCCAACTATTTCACCGTTAACCTTAACGCTTGCTTCCTTGCTTCTCTGTACAACTACTCGCATAACCAATACTCCTTAATTCATAATCCTGCGAACTGCATAAACATCAGGAATTTGTTTAATCCGTTCGACAACCTTCTGTAAATGGTTTACATTGTGAATCGCTATTGTCATATTAATTGTTGCCGCTTTATTACGGTCTGAACGGCCTGATACCGCAGAAATATTTGTTTTTAACTCATTCACTGCCTGCAATACCTCATTAAGTACTCCTCGTCTGTCAAAGCCCGTAATTTCGATTTCAACACTGTATTCTTTCCGGTCATTTAAGTCCGTTTCCCATTCAACAGGAATAAGTCTTTCTTTTGCTTCATCATTGACAATATTCGTGCAATCAGCCCTGTGAACAGAGACTCCGCGTCCTTTCGTAATAAAGCCAACAATTTCATCCCCTGGTACCGGATTACAGCAGCGGGAAAGACGGATAAGCAAATTGTCAATACCGGAAACACGGACCCCTGATTCACGCCTTTTAGTAGATGGGAACGATCGTAACTCAGAAACAGCATCTGTAATATTTGCCTCTTGTTCCTTATCACGCTTTCTGCGCTGCTTTTCTGTTAAGCGGTTTGCAACCTGAAGGGCCGTTACACCGTTATAGCCTACTGCTGCATACATGTCTTCCTCATTCATGAAATTAAACTTTTCGGCTACTCGTTTTATATTTTCGGCTGTAAGAATTTCTTTCAAATCGAAATCCATATTGCGGATTTCTCTTTCAATTTGCTCTTTACCCTTTTCAACATTCTCATCTCTTCTTTGTTTCTTAAAGAATTGACGAATTTTGTTTTTGGCTTGTGAGGTTTGAGCTAGTTTTAGCCAATCCTTGCTTGGGCCATATGAGTGCTTGGAGGTTAAAATTTCAATAATATCGCCAGTTTTCAGCTTATAATCGAGTGTTACCATTTTCCCGTTTATTTTCGCACCAATAGTTTTATTTCCAATCTCGGAGTGAATCCGGTACGCAAAGTCAATGGGAACTGATCCTGATGGCAGCTCGATGACATCACCTTTTGGAGTAAAGACAAACACCATATCAGAAAATAAATCAATTTTTAAAGACTCCATAAATTCTTCTGCATCGTTGGAGCTGTCCTGAAATTCTAGAATTTCACGGAACCATGTTAGCTTGTCTTCAATTGACAGTCTTTCATTGACCTTTTTACCTTCCTTATAAGCCCAGTGAGCAGCAATCCCGAATTCAGAGATTCGGTGCATTTCGAATGTACGAATTTGCACTTCTAACGGATCACCTTTAGGACCAATGACTGTCGTATGAAGAGATTGGTACATATTTTGTTTTGGCATTGCAATATAATCTTTAAAGCGACCAGGCATTGGCTTCCAGCATGTGTGGATAATACCGAGGACAGCATAGCAATCCTTAATGCTATTTACAACAATTCTGACAGCAAGCAAATCATAGATTTCGTTAAATTGCTTGTTTTGCAAAGCCATTTTACGATAAATGCTATAAATATGCTTAGGTCTGCCGGAAATTTCTGATCGAATGGAAACTTCATTCATTCGGTTGCGCACCTCATTGATTACATCTTCAAGATATTGCTCCCGCTCAGCCCGTTTCTTCTTCATTAGGTTAACAATTCGATAATATTGCTGTGGATTTAAATATCTTAGAGCTGTGTCCTCTAGCTCCCATTTAATTTTTGAAATTCCCAGACGATGGGCAAGAGGGGCAAAAATTTCTAATGTTTCATTAGAAATACGGCGCTGTTTTTCAGCAGGCAAATGCTTAAGGGTACGCATATTATGAAGTCTATCTGCCAGCTTTATTAAGATGACACGAATATCCTGTGCCATTGCCACAAACATTTTGCGATGGTTTTCTGCCTGCTGCTCTTCTTTCGATTTATATTTAATTTTTCCAAGCTTTGTTACACCGTCAACAAGCATGGCCACTTCTTCATTAAAGGCTGCCTTAATATCAGCAAGTGTGACCTCTGTATCCTCTACAACATCGTGAAGAAAACCGGCTGCAACCGTAGATGGATCCATTTCTAAGTCGGCCAAAATGCCTGCTACTTGAATGGGATGGATGATATAAGGCTCACCCGATTTTCTATATTGTTCACGATGGGCATGTCTTGCATATTCATATGCCTTCTCAACAAGCGCCACATGCTCATCATTTAAATATACTTTCGTTCTGTCGATGACTTGTTCAGCGGTCAGAACATGATCGTTCGCCATGGGATCACCTTTTATTATTAATTTTCATTTGTCGATTTGTCATTTTCCGTTTAAAACTGTCATAACAAAATTAGAATGATTGCTACTATTATCGAAAAAAAAAGCGAATATGTAAAGGGATAGCGATTAATTTCCTGAAAAATAAAAAATTTGTCGAAATTTGTAAATTTTTAATAGGATATATCCTTTGCTTTTTATTAAGTGTGCCGATCGTTCCATAATAAAAAGAGCGCCCCATCAGCGCTCCCGTTTAAATTAATATTCCATTAAAGTAAGAATATCATATTTTCCAAGCTTATCTCGCCCATTTAAATATGACAATTCAATTAAGAATGCAATTCCAGCTACAATACCGCCAAGTTGTTCAACTAATTCAATGGTTGCTTCAATTGTTCCTCCAGTTGCAAGCAAATCATCTGTTATTAGTACTCTTTGTCCTGGCTTAATGGCATCTTTATGGATGGTCAGAACATCCTTCCCATATTCTAACCCGTATTCCACTTTAATCGTCTCACGAGGAAGCTTTCCTTCCTTTCTAACTGGAGCAAAGCCGACTCCTAGTGAATAAGCAACAGGGCAGCCAATAATAAATCCGCGCGCCTCTGGACCTACAACTAAATCAATTTGCTTTTTTTGTGCGTATTCAACGATTTTGTCTGTGGCATATTTATATGCCTCACCATTATCCATTAATGTCGTAATATCTTTAAATTGAATACCTGGCTTTGGCCAGTCCTGGACGATTGTAATATACTGTTTTAAGTCCATTCTTTTACTTCCTCCTCAAATTTCACAGAACCTTGGATTACTGAATCGAAAAAGCTTTTTAACTGTTGATAAGTTGAATATAGCAATTCGCTTTCGATTGTGTATTGTTTACGTCTTTGTTCATAAATAAGCGAATCAGTTAAATCACGTTTTTGCGAAGTCTCATTAATAGAAATGATTCCATTGTTTATTTTAACAAAATCTAATTCAAAAAACACTTGTGACATGAAGTCAATTGTTTCTTTGCTCCATCCTTTATGCTTTGCAATATTGTCTCGGTATTGCTGAAGGCTAATTGGACCCTTTTTCAATATAAAGGCATAGAACCATTTGAAATGATCCCTCGTTGGAAGTGTGCTAAAAAAGGCACTCTCCTCTTTATAGAAATGTGCATATACCCTTGAAGGATTTTTCCCAGAAAATAATTGGGTCAGAAATTCCTTGGAGGGTGGAAGATCCGTTAATATCACATTTTCTTGATCTATATTTAATGCCGCTGCTTCCTCATATGAACTTACTGTTACCATATTCTCATTTATATATGTTGGAAACTTTATAGCATTTTCTTTATTAAATACAATCCATTTAGATTGTTTTTTGGGGATCAAATCTATTAATTGTTCAAATCGTTTAATCCCCCTTATATCAAATAGCTGCCAGTCTTGAATAACCGCATCCTGGAGGAAAATTTGCGGCTTTCGGATATTATTCCATTCATTAATCGAAAGCTCTCCAATTACGGATATTTTAGAATATGGCGAAATATGCTCATATAATTCTCCTAGTCCGAATCCTACACCATCAAGTGTACTGCCTTCACTCTCAATTGTCATTTTCAAATGATTTTGATCCGAACCGATCTTTCTCATATTTGCAATGCTTGCATCCTTAATTAATATTTTTGGCTTCGGATTATCCATTCCAAATGGGGCGAGCATTTGCATTTCCTCTATAGAATTCAAGTGAATCTCTGACATATTTACTGTACCATCCAACGTAGTGACTGGAATAAAGTCCTCATCTGCTAATTGTTCCTTTGCTGCTGAATTTAGCCTGTTTCTAAGCTCATCGACATGACTCAGTTCCAATGTCATGCCGGCAGCCATCGGATGCCCGCCGAAATGAGGTAATATATCTCTGCATTCAGATAGGTTTCTAAATAAATCAAATCCTAATATACTACGTGCAGAGCCTTTTGCTAAGCCCTTCTCTCTATCAAAGCTTAAACAAATGACTGGACGGTAGAATCTTTCTACTAGCTTTGAAGCGACAATTCCTATAACACCTGGATTCCAGCCTTCTTGACCGATGACAAGGACTGCATTTTCATCGATTGGATAATTTTCTTCAACCTGACGAATTGCTTCTTCAGCAATATTGCTTACTAGCGCTTGTCTTTCCTTGTTCATTTGCTCTATTTCCTCAGCTATCGCTTCAGCCTCATAACTATCTTCAGTAAGCAATAAGTCAACAGCCGGGTCTGCACTATCCAATCTCCCAGCAGCATTTAATCGTGGCGCGATCAGGAATCCTACCGTTTCTTCCGTTACTGAGCCTGGTTCTACCTTGTTTTGTTTTAGTAAGGCTGTTAAGCCAACATTATTAGTGGACTTAAGCTTCTTCAAGCCTCGTTTAACGATTAATCGATTCTCTCCTTTTAAGGAAACTAAATCTGCAACCGTCCCTATTGCCGCTATTTCTAGAAGATGCTCTGGCAGTTTACCGTATAAAGCATGAGCTAATTTAAAAGCAACCCCAACACCAGCTAACTCACGAAATGGATATTGGCTTCCTTCAAGTTTCGGGTGGATGATAGCCAATGCCTTTGGCAATTCTGGCCCTGGTTCATGGTGATCTGTAATAATTAAATCGAGTCCAAGCTCAGCAGCAGCAGCGGCTTCCTTTACTGCAGCTATACCCGTATCAACCGTTATTATCAGTTTGATTCCAATTTCCTCTGCATATTGAAAGGCTGGGATATTTGGACCATAGCCTTCCGAAAATCGGTTTGGTATGTAGAATTCGACATTAGCGCCTAATTCCCGAAGTACCTTCATCATCACGGTCGTACTTGTCACACCATCTGCATCATAATCTCCGAATATTAAAATCGGTTCTTCCTTATCTATCGCCTTTTTTATCCGTGTTACGGCAATTTCCATATCAGCTAATAAAAAAGGATCATGAAATTCTTGTTTATCATCAAATAGAAAACTTTGTGCTAATTCCGGTGATTCAATTCCTCTATTTACAAGCAATGCAGCAAGGAGAGGAGTTAAATTTAATTGTTGAACGAGAAGATTTTGCTTGTCTTCATCTGATTTCCGAACAATCCAGCGAGTTTTTGATTGTAACATTTGTTCACCCCTCAACTTTTTAATTATACAAGAGGGTCCTTTGTGTTTCAATGCGAAGTCCTGAAAAAAGAAAAACAGCGAAGGACGCTGTTTAATTTTCATCTTCTTCATTATAGGGATTAATATGAACAAACACATTGTGAACATTATTCATTTTTAATAGCTTTTCCTTTACCTCCTTGCCAACTCGGTGACCCTCTTCCACGGTCATATTCGGATCGACCGAAATCTTCAAATCAATGATCACATAATGCCCATGCTCTCTTGCATGAAGCTGATTAATTTTCTTAACTTCCTTAACACTTTCCACTGCTTCTCTTAATTCCAGTGTATCCTCTTCATGCAGCACATGATCAAGTGTGTTATGAATCGATTCTTTCCCTAGCGACCACGCCATTTGGATAACCATGAGGGAAACAATCACCCCAGCAACAGGGTCAGCATATTCCAGCCATTCGATGCCAAGCTTACCGCCGATGATCGCAGCACCAATACCAGCCAATGCAGCAAAGGATGAATAAACATCTGATCGATGCTCATAGGCATTAACAATTAATGCATCACTATTCAACTCACGCCCAAGCTTGTATTTGTAGCGAAATAATGCTTCCTTTACAATAATTGAAAAAATAACAGCCGCAATAGCTATTGTTTTTGGTGCTTCTATTGGTTTAAAAAAAGCTGTTACAGATGACTTGCCAATTTCAAATCCAACAAACAATAACAAAACAGCAACAATAATAGCTGAGATAGATTCTGCCTTCCCATGTCCATATGGATGGTCTTCATCAGGCGGCTGCTTTGCTGCCTTCAAGCCTAAATAGACTGCTAATGATCCAGCAATATCCGAGGCAGAATGTACAGCATCAGCAATTAAAGCACGGCTCCCCGCATAGACGCCGATTCCCCATTTGACAATCGCAAGGACAATGTTTATCACGATGCCAAGCATGGCTGCAAATTCAGCCTTTTTAAATCGATCATCTTTATGATTCAAAATGAAACTTCCTTCCTAAAAAATGAACTTGTTGCTAGTTTATCCTATTTTCAATGATTATGAGCATACTTTGAAAAAAAGAAAACCCCAGGATATCCTGGGGTTTGAATTATACTTGAGGTTCATCGCTAATTTTTCGTTTTTCTTTCGCTGTTTTAATTACACCTTTTTTCTTTAACTCTTTCCCTTTCCAAACGAGCCACAGTTGAGCACATAAGAAAATGGAGGAGTAAGCACCTGCTACCAATCCGATTAGTAAAGCAAAGGAGAAGTTACGGATGGCTTCGCTTCCGAATATTAAGATTCCTAATACAGCAATAAGAAGGGTTAAGACAGTATTAATAGATCGTCCCATTACTTGACGTAAGCTTGAATTAACAACATCTGCAAGTTCTTCAAACGTTTTAATTCGCTTTTTCTTTTGCATATTTTCGCGCATCCGGTCAAATGTAACGATTGAATCATGAAGGGAATAACCAATAACCGTTAAAACAGCCGCGATAAAGGTTAAATCAACTTCTAATCTTGTAATGCTAAAGAAAATGATGATAAAAAACGCATCATATAATAGACCAAGAATAGCTGCAACAGCCATATACATTTCAAAACGGATGGTTACATAAATGATGATACCAATAGAGGCAATCAACAAAGAAATGAATCCATTTTTCGCCAACTCTTTTCCGACTGTTGGTGAAACCGTACTTACATTTGGTTCTGCTCCCAATTTTTCATTGAAATGGGATTTTAATTCAGCAATTTCGTCCTTACTGAGAACCCCTTTAAGTCTTGCCACACCAATTTCTTGATTCGTTCCAGAAATGACAATATCATCTGTTACTATATCTAATTCAGCTAATTGCTCTTTTACTTCAATTTTTGTTAGTGGTTGACTTGATTGAAGCTGCACACGAGTCCCACTTGAGAAATCAATCCCTAAATTCAGGCCAAACATAACCACGCAAATCAGCCCAATTCCAAGAATGGCCCCGGAAAATATAAAATATTTTTTCCGATGTTTAACAAAATCAAAGCGGTCAAACCTTGTCGGCAAATCAACTGTATCATAATTTTCTGCAATATCTTTAATATCACTTTTCTTAACACCGAACCAGCTTGGCTTTTTATTAAATAGATTGCTGTTTACCCATAGTCCAAGGAGTATCCTAGAGCCATAGACAGCTGTAATGAAGCTGACTAGGATACTAATAATCAACATCGTGGCAAACCCTTTAATGGAACTTGTCCCATAAACAAATAAAACACCAGACACTAAGATCGTTGTAATATTGGCATCGAAAATCGTAGATAAAGAATTTTTGCCACCTGCTTGAAAAGCAGACTTAACCGTTCTCCCTACTCGTAATTCTTCTTTAATTCTTTCGTACGTAATAATATTGGCATCGACTGCCATTCCAACCCCAAGAATGAGGGCAGCAATACCAGGAAGCGTCAATACAGCATTCATCCAGTCAAATATAAGGAGAATTAGATAAATATAAATTGACAGTGCCACAGTAGCAATAAATCCTGGGAATCGGTAGTAAACGATCATAAATAAGTAAATAAGCGCAATACCGATAATCCCGCCTAAAACTGTTTTGTTCAAGGCTTGCTCCCCAAATTGGGCACCAACAGATGTTGAATATACTTCAGTTAATTTAACAGGTAGAGATCCTGCATTTAATAAGTCCGCTAATGTCTTTGCTTCCTCGATCGTGAAACTTCCAACAATCGAGACTGTATCTTGGTTAAATACTTGACTTACCGCTGGGGCAGAGATATAACCTGGGTCTGCTTTCCCTGCTTCTTCTCTGAAGGAAGTAGTACCCTCCTCAAAGTCAAGCCAAATGATGAGCAGATTATTAGGTGCTCCCATATTTACAATTCGTTCGGTTACTTCTTTAAATTTACTTGCACTTTTCAGTTTAATTGAAACACTTGGCTTTCCATTTTCATCAAAAGTTTGCTTTGCTCCGCCTTCTGCCAAATCGGAACCATCCATCAATGGTTCATCATTTACATCCCGAAAAGTCAGATTGGCTTCAGTAGAGAGTATTTCACGCGCTTTTTGCTGATCAGAAACACCAGCCAGCTGGACACGAACTCTATTATCCCCTTCAATTTGAATATTAGGTTCACTCACTCCTAATACGTTTACGCGTTCATTCAAGGCTTTTGCCGTACTGGCTAAAACAGTATTATCAATTTTTTGATTTTTATCAATCGGTGATACCTCATACAGAACCTCGAATCCACCTTGAAGATCCAGTCCCAGCTTAATATCTTTTAGAATATTATTTGTTGTTGTACCCATCAAACTTCCAATCAATAATACAATCAGAAAGAAGGCAACAATTCGTCCTCGCTTAACCATTATGCAAATGTCCTCCTTAAATACAAGCCTAAATTGGCTCACAGCATAAAACATACATAAACTATCTATCTCATCACTTTATACCGATGATTCGACTAGAATTCCATTTATCATTATGAAACAGTTTGCAAAAGCTGTCAATTTTTCTATAGGTGAGTTATTTTAAAAGCTTACGAAGCTCATCTTCATCATCAAATGCAAAGTCCGCCTCTTTAAAAGCTTCGACCGTGGCATAATTGAAATACTCGCCAACCTTTACGGAAAGAACATCCTGAACAATTTCAGATATTCTCTTATTTTCATCTGCTTTCCGCCACTTTTTTCTCTTTAGAAAATTCCAGAGCTCTTGTTCAGAAACTTGACCATACCCTAATAAAGCAAACTCCTCTTGCTTACTTTTCAACGCCGGTTTCAATTCATTTCGAAGATGATCATATGTATGGCTGATTTCCATAACAGCCGCCTCCTTATTCAATTTAAAAGGAAAATAAAACTTTGCTTGTCATGCTTTGTCCACTTCCTAGCATATAGTTAATTGTATATGATAACACCTATTTTGAGAAGGCAGGGAGCCAAATGTCGAAGTTTTTAAAAGGAACGATGATTCTACTGGCAGCTGGACTTGTTACACGGGTGCTTGGGTTTATTAATCGGATTGTTATTGCAAGATTTATCGGGGAAGAAGGCGTTGGTTTATTCATGATGGCTTTCCCAACTTTAATTCTTGCTGTTACTATAACACAGCTTGGTTTACCTGTAGCTATATCCAAAAATGTGGCGGAGGCAGAGGCAAGAGGGGATAAAGCCAAAGTAAAGAAAATATTAGTTGTATCATTAGCAACCACTATTTCTCTTTCTGTCATATTTACTCCTGCATTAATTTTCTTAGCCCCTTATCTAGCTGATACGTTATTTACCGATTCACGCACATATCTTCCACTATTAGCCATTGCACCTGTTGTTCCAATTATTGCTATTTCTTCTGTTTTAAGAGGTTATTTTCAAGGCCGGCAAAATATGAAGCCTGCAGCTATTTCACAAATGCTAGAGCAAATCGTAAGAATTACATTAATTGCAGCGATGACGAAAGCGTTTCTTCCATATGGGATCGAATATGCTGCGGCCGGCGCAATGCTTGCTTCGGTAGTAGGTGAATTAGCTTCACTAATCTATTTAATAACCACTTTCAAAATCAAAAAGAAATTCAAAGTCCGGAAGCATTTTTTTAAGTCTGTCAAAACAGGAAAAAGCACCTTTAAAGATTTAATGAGCATCGCCCTCCCAACTACAGGAAGCCGAATGATTGGTTCTTTGGCGTGGTTTTTTGAGCCCATCGTTGTTTCTCACAGTCTTGCTATTGCGGGGGTGGCTGCTATCGCTGCAACGAAGCAGTATGGGGCGCTTACTGGCTTTGCTTTACCGTTATTAATGCTCCCATCATTTATTACTCACTCGCTGTCAACTGCTTTAGTTCCAGCCATTAGTGAAGCAAATTCAAGAAATCAGCATCATATTATTGAATACCGGCTGCAGCAGGCACTTCGCCTTACATTTTTAACAGGCGGCTTGGCAGTTGTTGTATTATTCGTACTGTCAGATGAATTGATGAAGGTTATGTATGGATCCAATAGCGGGGCTCAATTTATTAAGCTGATGGCTCCATTTATCATCTTTTATTACTATCAGGGTCCTCTTCAAGCTACCCTCCAGGCACTAAATTTAGCAAGAGCCGCTATGATCAATAGCTTAATTGGAGCCATTATCAAAACCGCGGTCATTTTTATTTTGGCTAGTCAGCCTACATTCGGAATTAACGGCGTAGCAATGGGGATTCTTGTTGGATTCGTGCTTGTCACACTGCTGCACTTCGCGACTGTGTTAAAAGCCATTTCTTTTACATTTTATGTACGCGACTACTTGAAAACCTTTTTGGTCATGGCGCTTTCAGCATGGGTAGGATTTTGGCTGCTTCAGAATTTAAACTCTCAGTTTTCTCTCACCATTCAAGTACTGATCATTACATTCATCATCACGATAGTTTATTTAATTTTTACTCTCTTGCTTGGACTTGTAAAAAAGGATGAAGTCAGCCGTATACCTTGGATTGGCAAACCATTTTCAAGATTTGTCTTTAAATAAAAGTAAGAGACCGCACAGTGTCCCTTACTTTTTTTCATCCTTTAAATCGATATAAAACTGACCATTTTCAAAGCTGCAAAAGGAGATTTTCTGTATTTCGGTGTATCCCCTTTTTCTAAGCTGCTGGCGGAGCCAAAAATTTGTTTGGTTAATGCTTTCTAGACCTGATTCCTGAATGATTCCATCTAAGATTAACGGAACTGTTAAATTTCCTGTTTTCTTTTTTTCCTTTTTTAATACAGATAATTCACCTGTCGTTTCCAATATGGCAAATTCTACATCGGTAATATTTCGTATATCCTTCCCTCTTAATTGCAGAAGCAAATCATCAAAGTTATAACGATGCTTTTTCATAGCTGCCTCATCGATCTTACCTTTATTAATTATAATGGTTGGCTTCCCATCAACAAGATCACGAAACTTTTTGCTCTTTAAGGTCAAAAAGCCAAGCGTGATTTGGATAACCATTAACACTAACATAGGGAGAACATTTGGCAAGAGCGGGGACGTTGGGTTTTCTATAGCCAATACGGCCATTTCAGCCAACATGATCGTTACTACGAAATCTATCATACTTAGCTGTCCAAGTTCCTTTTTACCCATGATTCTAAAAACTGCCAATATTAGGGTGTACAAAATAATGGTCCGCAATATGATCATGGAATAATCATGCACTTTTCATTCCCCCTTTAGTGACATTCTCTTTTATTATGGGCAAAAAAAACATATTCATGTGATATATTAGTTCCAATTTGAGCAAATGCAATTCCTTAACTAAGAATTCGATTCTATTTTTTCTTTGTGTGAATATGCTTGTACTAGCAGTATTCTTGTACCAATCTGCGATCTAAATAAAAAAGAAGGGAGAGGGGCAATATAGAAGAATCAAGAAATATCAGCGGTGCTATTCTTTATGGGATTATTGCAGTTTTTGTGCTAGCCTTGATCAGCAGCTTAATATTTTCACTATTATTAAGATTCACTTCTCTACAGGAGTCATCCTTACAATTTGTCATTACTGCAATCTCCTTCATTTCGTTATTTATTGGCGGCTTCATTTCGGGTGGCAAGGGAAAACAAAAGGGATGGCTTCTTGGTGGGTTAACAGGGCTTGTTTATTCTATTATTATTTTTCTTTATCAATACTTAGGAGTAGACAGTCTATTTGATACAGAGCAAATTATTTATCATACATGTTATATGCTGACAGCGATGATGGGCGGCATATTGGGTGTTAATATGTCGAATAAGACAACGAGAAATGCGTAGAAAAGCGCAAGCGCCTTGTTCACCCCCGACAAGCACAAGACGAGCCTCCCGGAAAGGTGTACTTTGCCTTTCTGGGAGGATTGGCTTGTGACCTCGAGGGGGTAGGCGCTGGAGCTAGACATATAATAAAAAAGAAGCGGAATCTTATAACCCCGCTTCTTTTCTCATTAAGATTTTGCTAGTATATCTCCGCCAGCAGCTGACTCTGTTACTTCGCGAATCGCAGCACGATCGTATGTAAGACGGCTACCATCACCACATTTAATGACTACTTTTCCTTCATCAATAGCATCGACAAAGCCATGTAGACCCCCGATTGTAACAATCTTATCTCCCTTTTTCAGGCCGCCCTGCATTGTTTGAACCGCCTTTTGGCGCTTCTGCTGCGGACGAATAAGCAAGAAATAAAATAGAACAAACATTAACAATAGTGGTCCAATTGTACCTAACATTTCCATTTACTTTCCCTCCTTCCATATAAAAAGATTTTCCTCAAAAAGTCAGGGTTTGTCCATCTTTTTGAATATGCAAATTAGAAATTTTTCGCATTAGGCTTATTAAAACCGTATTTTTCGAAAAACTCTTCTCTAAAGTCACCAAGTCGGTCTTCTCTGATCGCTTGTCTGACCCCTTCCATCAATTTTAGCAGAAAATATAGATTATGGTAAGTCGTAAGTCGAATTCCGAAAGTTTCATCACAACGAATTAAATGCCGGATATAGGCACGGCTGTAATTTCGGCAAGTATAGCAATCACAATGCTCATCAATTGGGCCAAAATCTCTGGCATATTTTGCATTCTTTACAACTAATCGGCCTTCGCTTGTCATTAAAGTACCATTTCTTGCGATTCTAGTTGGCAGCACGCAATCAAACATGTCTACGCCGCGAATGGCTCCATCAATTAATGAGTCAGGTGATCCAACCCCCATTAAGTATCTTGGTTTATCAGATGGGAGTAATGGAGTTGTAAATTCAAGCACACGGTTCATAATATCCTTTGGTTCACCTACTGATAATCCACCGATAGCATAGCCAGGGAAATCAAGTGAAACTAAGTCCTTTGCACTTTGTTTCCGTAATTCTTCATATTCGCCACCTTGAACAATACCGAAAAGACCTTGGTCACTTGGCCTTTTATGCGCCTGTAAACAGCGCTCAGCCCACCTGGAAGTTCGTTCTACTGACTTCTTCATATATTCGAAAGTAGCCGGGAATGGCGGACATTCATCAAAAGCCATCATAATATCGGAGCCCAACGAGTTTTGAATCTCCATCGCTTTTTCCGGTGATAAAAAGAGCTTATCTCCATTTAAATGATTGCGAAAATGGACCCCTTCCTCTTCAATCTTACGGAATTCGCTTAAGCTAAATACTTGGAAGCCTCCCGAGTCGGTTAAGATGGCACGGTCCCAGTTCATAAATTTATGCAGACCGCCCGCTTCCTCAACGATCTCCTGCCCCGGGCGTAGCCATAGGTGGTATGTATTACTTAGGATAATACCTGCTCCCATTTCCTTTAAATCTTCAGGGGACATTGTCTTGACGGTTGCAAGCGTACCGACAGGCATGAACACAGGGGTTTCAAAGGAGCCATGCGGCGTATGAACTCGTCCAAGACGAGCCCCCGTTTGTTTACATGTTTTAATTAATTCATAGCGAATTGCTGTCAATTCAGTTTTCTCCTTCCATGATTAAACCATTTTTTCAGTGAAACTTTTTTCATAAAATTAGCATGGCATCCCCAAAGCTGAAGAATCGATATTTTTCCTCCACCGCTTTATGATATGCATGCAATACATTTTCTCTGCCTGCTAGAGCACTAACTAGCATGATAAGCGTGGATTTAGGCAAATGAAAGTTTGTGATCATCCCATCAATACCTTTAAATTCATAGCCAGGATAAATAAATATATCTGTCCAGCCGCTTGCCTCTTCAAACCGGCCATCATGTTTAGAAGCAATTGTTTCTAGTGTTCTTGTAGAGGTTGTCCCGACCGTAATAATTCTGCCGCCGCTTTCACGAACCTTATTTAAAAGATTAGCCGTCCCCTCTGTTACTTGATAAAACTCTGCATGCATATCATGCTCATCAATTTCCTCTACACTAACAGGCCTGAATGTACCAAGACCAACATGGAGAGTAATAAAAGCAATATGTACACCGATTTTTTTTATTTCCTCTAACAATTCCTCTGTAAAATGGAGTCCTGCCGTAGGTGCAGCTGCAGAGCCTCTTTCACGGGCAAAAACAGTCTGATACCGTTCTCGATCCTCTAATTGCTCCTTTATGTATGGCGGAAGAGGCATCTCCCCTAATTGATCGAGCACCTCATAAAAAATGCCTTCATAATGAAATTCAAGGGTTCTTCCTCCATGATCTGAGCTTCCAACACAAACAGCGGAAAGCAGTCCATTTCCAAATTCAATCCTTGTCCCCTCTTTTATCCGTTTCGCTGGCTTTACAAGCGTTTCCCATACATCCCCATCCTGCTGTTTCAATAGGAGCACCTCAATTTTTGCACCGGTGCCTTCTTTTTCACCTAAAAGTCTTGCTGGCAGCACCTTTGTATCATTTAAGACAAGGCAGTCCCCAGCTTTTAGGTAATCTTTCAAATGTTTGAATGTATCATGTGTGATTGCACATGTCGTTTTATCAAGCACCATTAATCTGCTGCTAGTCCTCTCGGTAAGAGGAGTCTGTGCAATAAGTTCCTCAGGTAAATGAAAATCAAATAAGTCTACTTTCATGCTGACACCAACTTTAATATTATTCTGCTTTTCTCCATTCATACAAAAAGGATGGATTAATCTTCAGGCACCTCTATTTGTAAATGCCTGTATACCAAATCTGTCACGATCCGTCCTCGCGGTGTCCGCTGCAGAAACCCGATTTGCAATAAGTATGGTTCATAAACATCTTCGATAGTAAGTGATTCCTCACCGATTGTTGCGGCAATGGTTTCTAATCCTACTGGGCCTCCACGGAACTTTTCAATGATCCCTCTTAATAATTTATGGTCAATATGATCAAGACCTAAACGGTCTACCTGAAGAAGCTCCAAGGCTTCATTTGCTTGGGCCTCATCAATTATGCCGTTCCCTTTAACTTGGGCAAAATCTCTCACTCTTCTTAACAGCCTATTGGCAATTCGCGGAGTCCCTCTTGACCTTCTTGCAATTTCGGCTGCGGCCAAAGGATCAATCTCTGTATCTAATACTTCCGCTGTCCTTGTCACAATTTCCTGAAGCTGGATTTCGTTATAGTATTCCAATCTGCTAAGCACTCCGAATCGATCCCGTAAAGGCGCTGATAAAGAACCTGCCCTTGTTGTAGCTCCCACTAGAGTAAATGGAGGGAGGTCTAGCCTAACGGATCTCGCACTAGGGCCCTTTCCAATGACAATATCTAGACAGAAGTCTTCCATTGCTGGATATAAAACCTCTTCAATTGTCCTTGGCAAGCGGTGAATTTCGTCAATAAACAACACATCCCCAGGCTCTAGTGCTGTAAGAATGGCTGCAAGATCTCCTGGCCTCTCTATAGCAGGTCCAGCTGTCGTGCGGATATTCACACCCATTTCATTAGCAATAATGGCTGCCAAGGTCGTTTTCCCAAGGCCAGGAGGACCGTAAAGTAAAACATGGTCAAGGGTTTCTTGTCGGAGCTTAGCCGCTTTAATAAATATCTCCAAGTTTTCCTTTACCTTATCCTGACCGATATATTGTTTTAAATTCTGGGGACGTAAGCTTTGTTCAAATGAGAGATCCTGCAGATCAGCCTCACTAGATATTATACGTTCTTCCATATCATCACCACAATTTCACTTAGTAATAACTAAGCCATTATTTTAACAGCCTTTGCAGCGCTTTTTTTATGTACTGGTCTGTTGTTAGTTTTTCTTTTTTTAATGCCGGAGATATTTTGTTAATCTCCTTTTCCGAATATCCAAGTGCCTTTAATGCAAGGATTGCCTCCTCAAACTCTTGGCTATGCTCGTTCATTTGAGGATGTAATTTATCCTGTGAAAATAAATCTGGAAAAAAGTCCGGTACAATATTTTGCAATTTCCCTTTAAGATCCAGGATCATTTGTCTCGCTGTTTTTTTACCGACTCCCGGGAATTTCACAAGGAATGCTTCATCCTCATTTTCAATCGCCTGAACCACTTGTTCCGGTTCCCCAGATGCCAGAATGGCCAATGCACCCTTCGGTCCAATTCCAGTAACATCTAATAGTTTAATAAACAGCGTTTTCTCTTCTCTCGAATGAAAACCGTATAAGGCTATGACATCCTGTCTCACATGGTGGTAAGTGAATACCTTAGCTTCTTGTCCTAAATCCTTTGAAAAGCTAAATGGATTTGGAGTAGAGATTTGGTAGCCTATACCGTTATTCTCGATGACAACAAATTCGGGCCCAATATAGTCAACCCGCCCTTTAATAAATTCATACAATGCCTTTTCGCTCCTCTATTTTGCTGTACATCATTGTATCATACTTTACATATATTCGTAGAAAAAATAGCAGTAAAAAACCAAGGCTGGTATGTAAATAATCATCACAAAAAAACAGTGACAGCCACTGTAATTGTAGTAGCTGTCACTGTTTTTTAATTCGCTTGTTTTTCTACTTTGGAGTAAGACTTAAATGTCTCCAGCACTTCAACAAACTGTTCCTTTGTTTTTATTGGGATTCCTTTTTTTAATTCCTTACACTTTTTACTTTCAAGCCGGCCTAAGTCAATCTGAAAAAAGGACTGGATTATATTTGACTTATGCGGCCTTCCGTTAAAGATCGTTAAAACCCCTTTATCTGTAATGCCAAAATAACCGTTCGCTTTCAGTAATGGGGATATGTCATCCATATATTTACGGAAGATCATTTTCTCTTCTTCCATATCTATAAGCTGCCATTCATCATATTTCGCCCAAAATTCTTCCATGGACCAGATTGTTTCCGTAAGAAGTTCCTGGCTTAACTCTCCATCCATATACATACGCTCTAAAACGACCGTTATATGCAGTGGTTCCTCAAAAGTTGTAACCTTGTTATTCCCCATATTCCCCTGTGAAGCATTTCCCTCTGCTAATCCATTGATAGGGGAAAACTGAATCAAAAGTAGAATAGCAAAGCAAAGGGCTATGGACCATTTGGTTCTCATTATTGATCACCTCGTTATTGAATACGGTGCTTTTAAATTTTGTTTCATATCATTAACTATTGTGACCATATTTTTCTTCCTTATCCGGTTATATTTTACAAATTAATTAATAAACAGTGAATCATTCAAAAAAGTAATTGAGCAAATAACAAAATATTTAAACTATGATTAGCATGAAAGAAGTTCTATAATGAGGAAAAGTTATATTTACTTAGGGGGATCATGTATTTTGTTAAGCCGAGAAATTCCTTTGAGGGAAAAAAGCATAGTTATTATTGGATTTATGGGAGTTGGCAAAACAACTATAGGAAATTTGGTTGCTGAAAAGCTAGGCCGGAAATTTATTGATACAGATGTTGAAATAGAAAAAGAATTTCAAATGCCCATATCCCAAGTTTTTAGTCAGCTAGGTGAGAAGCAGTTTAGGGAGAAGGAAAAAGCACTCATTATTAAATTGAGCCAAGAAAAATCTCATATTTTATCTCTTGGCGGAGGAGCTTTTCTTCAGAAAGAAATTAGAGAGGCCTGTTTAGCGAATTGTATTGTTATTTATATTCACTTGCCTTGGGAAAGCTGGAAGGAAAGAATTCCTTTAATTATTGATAGCCGTCCTGTGCTGCAAGGAAAATCTTTGAATGAAATTCAAGAGCTTTTTCAAATAAGACAGGAAATTTATTCTCATCACCATCATAAGTTTGAAACAGAAAATCTAGAAGCGGAAGAAGTTTCCGACCAGATTGTAAAAACATTACTCTTGAACAAGCAAATAACAGTTAAGAATATTGTAATTGGCGATGGGCCTCCGAAAATATGTGTCCCTATTATTGGGGAGACAATAAGTCAAATAAAGGAAGAGGCAACGTATTTAAAAACAATTGATGCAGATTTAGTAGAATGGCGGGCCGACTTTTTCGAGAATGTTGAGGATATTGACCAAGTTAAAATGGCTTTGGGAATGATCCACAAGGAATTATCTTCCACGCCTATTATTTTCACTTTTAGAAGTGCAAGGGAAGGCGGCGAAAAAGACATCAGCCTTGCCTATTATGCGGAATTAAATAAAGCAGTTATCAATACAGGTTTAGTGGATATTGTGGATGTAGAATTATTTAGTGATGAGGTTATTATTAGAGAGGTTGTAAATACCGCACACACCAATCATGTTTTTGTCATCATTTCCAATCACGACTTTGAAAAAACGCCTCCAAAAGATGAAATAATTAGACGTCTCCGTAAGGCGCAAGAGCTTGGCGGCGATCTTCCCAAAATTGCTGTCATGCCTACAACTGCATCAGATGTCTTAACACTATTAGAAGCCACACTTACAATGTATGATCATTATGCTGATCGCCCGATTATTACGATGTCGATGGCAGAAAAAGGGGTAATAAGCCGTTTATCAGGAGGAATTTTTGGTTCAAGCATAACATTCGGTTCTGCGAAAAAAGTATCTGCACCAGGACAAATAGCTGCTACAGAGCTACGCAGAGTATTAACCATTCTCCACAAATAAGTAAAGTTAGGAGCAAAGCATAACTTTGCTCCTTATGTTTCTGTACTTGTTGCAGCGTTTTATCAAAAACCTGTCCAAATCCGTTAAATTTACCGTTTTTTCAGCGAATTAAAGATGTTTTGAGTGTCTAAATTAATCTGATCCCTTGGGCCGCCTTCCCGCAAGTCATTATCAATCACCTTTATACGATTAAAGGTCGATGAATCTGTGACAATATGGGCAGTTTTTCCATTTAAGTAAGGACTAACTGCTTGTTGGATTTTTGTGATCGTTTCTTGTTTTCGATCATTATCAGCAAGATTGACAGCGATTAGGACATCATTTCCATTTACAAGTGATTCAACGTCCCTCACATTATTTACACGGGCAGCCTGATTAATTTGATTGATGAAATTTCCATCGTAGCCTTCATAATAAGAGGATCGCGGCTTACGTTCATTAAAGCCTAGATGCCCATGGTAATTGGCATCATTCCGGCTGAAACCGTCATTTTGCAGTCGCTGGTAATTTCGGTCCCCATTATTAATCGTATTATCCATCATTTCAGTAACGGGTCCATCATTATCCACTCCATCAAGAATACGGGCATTCCCTCCGCCATTTCGCTGATTATCACTTGAATAATACCCTATTGGCTGAACGTTTTTATTATTACGGTCTTGGACAGCTGTTTCATTATCATTTACTCCGCATCCAGCTAAACCTATCGACATTATCGCTGCAACAGGTAGTGCAAATAGCTTTTTATTCAAGCGAAAAACCCCCCTCGCAAAGTAAAAGCATGAGCTAATGCTCATTAATAGGGTGGCAGGTTAGACTCGCTTTCATTCTGCCTAGTTACGACCAAATAACACTCATTCAACCTTATTTTGCAATTCCTTGAAAAAATCTTGTCTCTGCTTAAATTGTCCAACTGTTATATGCAGCAATTGCTGAATTTTTTCTTGCTGTAAATGCGACCGTTCTCTTATAGAACGATTCCATTCCCTGAAAATGTCGGTTGGATACCCGAGCCCGTATAAAAACCCCTTTTCAAGCATAAACGGGTGTATGATCTTAATACCTTCCAGCTCCTTAAATGACCATTGTAAGTTAGGCAATATCCTATTGGCATATTGGAGATAGTCAGAATGTGGTAGTCCTATACTAATTAAATCAAAGTCAATCAGATGTAATTCATCGTTGTTTGCTCGCAAAAAATTATGATGGGCGACATCGCCATGCAGAATAACCTTTTTCCCGCTTTGAAAAAAGTTATCTTCTGCCTGAATCCCTTTTAAAGACCAGTCTGCCCAAACGAGTAACTCATTAATTATTTCTTTTTGCACATAATATTTAATGATCGGCAGATTATTAAAAAATATCGTTAATCTTTCATTCCATTTGGCAAATTGATTAAATTGGGGGAGTCCCTGTTCAAATTGTTTTGCCATATTTTCTGTTGCTGAGTGAAAATCGTTTAATAAGTATAAACCTTCCTGCTGATCTTGCTGGTGATGAAATGTAAATGAATGATCTGAAGGCTGTATATATTCCAGACAACCATAAAAGCTGCCTTCAAACTGTAATGGCGGATACTTTGCCAATTGATAAAAAGAATATGTTTTTAAAAATCCTTTTTCCTTCAAAGACGTTACAAAGTCTTCCTGCTGCTTTAGTCGTGAAAAAGTCGAAAATCCCTTTAATATAAAATCCTCGTCAGTCGCCTTAACATAAAAAACCTTTTTTCTAATTGGTTTAATTTCTTCAATTGTAATCGTTAGCTGATTTTGTAAATAGGAGAAGAGACGATTAAGAAATAAATCGTCTCCTCCGTGATTAATCTTCATATTCATCGCTTTCTTCAAAGCTTCGCGGCATCTCCAAAGCCTGACCTCCCAATGGCCCTGGTCCATATGGACTCATATATGGGTTCATGACCCCAGTCATAGGGTAACCCATTTGCGGATTGCCATATTGCTGTCCATATGGAGCACGGTACATTGGAGCTACTCCCATGTCATACATTCCAGGTGCTCCAAAGCCTGGATTATACGCTCCCTGAAACATTTGTGGGGCTCCGCTGCCACAGCCGCAATCTTCTTTTACTCCTTGCATTGGCATAACTTGTGTTGGCATTAATGGCATTTGGCTTTGGGATGGCAATATTGGCATCTGGGTTTGAGTTGGCATTATTGGCATCTGGGTTTGAGTTGGCATTATCGGCATCTGACTTTGAGTTGGCATTAAAGGCATCTGAGCCATACCAGGTGATTCCTCCATCACCCCTTGTACTTGAGGCATTACACCCATTTGCGGATATCCATACGGCATTTGTTCGTATAGCATTGGTCCGCAAAAACCGGACCCAGGCATGACTGGTGATATCGGAATCATTGGTGGCAGGAAAGGAGGACATGGCGCCTGTGGATATCCATAGGCTGGCTGCATCGCTGGTGCCGTATATGTTGGCTGAAGCGGCAATTGATGCTGCCCCATCTCTTGAACACCCATTACAGGTGCTGGCATCTGTGCTCCTGGTACTTGAGTAAAGGCTGGATTCGTATATGGCATTTGATGCATCGGCATGAATGAGGATGATTCCTCAAAACCATGGCTTTCGACACCTGCTAATCCGTAATGCGGCATTTGATGCATCGGCATTGCTTGTGCCTGATACATAGGCATAGTTGCTGCCCCCTGAACTTGCGGGTAGCCCATAGTTTGTGGATATCCTCCAGGAAATCCAGTTCCAGGCATGACTGGAGAAACAGGATAAAAACTGTGTGGTTGGTATGGATACATTGGCTGATAAAACCCTCCTTGTTTTATATGATCACTTTCAATTGATTCAGGGCTTACATGGGCAATTGGTTTAACTTGTGGAAGGATGTTTACTGGTTTTGGCGGGAGCTGTGGTGCCTGCTGCTGAGCCGCTAAATTAGGCATAATGGGCTTTGGCATTTTTGGAGCGTATGGTTTCACTGGCATTTCTTCTAGTGGCGACACCATTTTTGGCAATTGCTTCGGCAATTCCATTTGTGGTGATACCATTTTTGGCAATTGCTTTGGTATTTCCATCTGTGGTGATACCATTTTCGGCAATTGCTTTGGCGCTTCCACCTGCGGCGATACCATTTTCGGCAATTGCTTTGGTGCTTCTACCTGTGGTGATACCATTTTTGGCAATTGCTTTGGTACTTCTACTTGTGGTGCTTCTTTTATCGGTATTTGTTTTGGTGCTTCAACTACAGGCAATGTAATTGGTTTTTCTTTTGCAAAAGGGTGTTCTGCAATAGGCATTTCCTTTTTAGCACCCATACTGACTTTTGTTTCCGGTATGCCTCCAATTGGAGCTTCTTTTTTTATGGATCCACCTGATCCAGGAACTTTTATTTTCATACCGGGCATAATCATATCAGGATTGCTGAGCTGTGTATTTAATTTTTTCAGCTCTTCAAAATTCACGCCGTACTTTTTGGCGATCTTCCAAAGAGTATCCCCTTTTTGTACGATATGGATCTTCACTCTGATTTCCCTCCTAGTCAAATGTCCATATAGTGTATGTCAAAGTGGGCAAATTGCTAACAATCTACACAAAAACTTATGCACTTATTATTAATAATATGATTAGAGACCCATTTTACAACGAATTTAATTATTTTTTTCTTAGGATTTTGTTAAATTTTCCTGTCGGATGACTTTTAAAAAAAGAAAACCCCCGAATTGGAGGTTTATGATTGGATTAGCATTCTGTCTAATGCAAGCTTTGCATTTGAAGCAATTGCTTTATCTACTTTTATTAGGTTATGCTCTTCACCTTGTTCAATTGTCTCTAGACACCATACTAGATGAGGCAAATCAATACGATTCATAGTCAAGCAAGGACACATATGTGGATTTAGCGAGATAATTTGTTTATCCGGATGCTGCTTTATTATTCGGTTGACAAGATTCATCTCTGTCCCAATTGCCCAGGATGAACCTTTTTCAGCTTTATTAATCGCGTCAACAATATAATTGGTCGATCCTGCCATATCTGATAGAGCCACTACTTCTCTTGAACATTCAGGATGGACGATAATTTTCATATCTGGATAGGTCCTACGAGCATCTTCAATATTTGCGACTGTGAAATTCTCATGGACGGAGCAATGCCCCTTCCAAAGAATAACCTTGATATTCTCAATCGGGCCATCATACTCGAGCGTATCATTGATTGGATTCCACACAGCCATTTCCTCAAGATCTATTCCTAAATTATAGGCCGTATTTCTGCCTAAATGCTGGTCAGGCAAAAATAAGATTCTGGATTTTTGTTCAAATGCCCATTGAACCATTTTCTCTGCATTCGAGGAGGTGACAGTTGCACCGCCATGCTCACCTACAAACGACTTAATAGCAGCTGTTGAATTCACATACGTTAATGGTATGATCGTTTCTCCAAAAAGGGCAATTAACTTCTCCCATGCTCTTTCTGTTTGGTAAATATCCGCCATATCCGCCATCGAGCACCCTGCGCGCATATCTGGCAGGTACACCTTTTGATTTTCTGTAGTCAAAATATCAGCGGTTTCTGCCATAAAATGAACTCCACAAAAAACAATATGCTCTGCCTCTTTATTATCCTCAGATAATTGAGCCAGCTTCAAGGAATCACCGGTTGCATCAGCAAATTGAATGACCTCGTCTTTTTGATAATGGTGGCCCGGAATAAATAATTTTTTTCCAAGTTTATTTTTAATGGATTTTACTTGATTCTCTAGTTCTTCTGTTGTCATTTTTCGATATTTATCTGGAAGAACAATTGACCCCTTTTCAAGCGTTTGAAATATATTCATCCCTTAATCCCCTTTGCGGTATTTATCTAATAGTAGTTGTTTTAACTATCTTTTATTGATTTACTCTCCAACCTTTACTTTTACACTAATATCTAATGACTTAGCAGAATGGGTTAAAAAGCCGAGAGAGATATAATCAACACCTAAATCACTGTAGCTGGCAATGTTATCAAGCGTAATCCCGCCAGAGGCTTCTGTAACTATTCCTACAGGCACGTATGGAATCCATTCCTTAATTTCTTCAGGCTGTCTATTATCGAACATGATGACGTCTGTTTTTGCTGAAGCCGCCTCCATAACTTGTGCTTTTGTTTCGGTCTCTACCTCAATCTTAACCATATGACCAATATAAGAACGAACGGCTGAAACTGCCTTTTCGATCGAGCCAGCGAAGGAAATATGATTGTCTTTAATCATCACCGCATCATAAAGCCCATAACGGTGATTAAACCCTCCTCCACAGCGTACAGCGTATTTTTCCAGCATTCTTAGACCTGGGGTTGTTTTTCTCGTATCACAAATTTTCGTATGTGAACTATTTAATACAGAGACCGCTTTGTTGGTAATGGTGGCAATGCCGCTCATTCGCTGAATAAGATTAAGAATGACTCTTTCACCTTTTAATAAATTGGCGACAGTTCCTTCTGCTGTTGCTAAAACTTGCCCATTCTCAATGGATTCCCCATCTTTTATCTTCATTTCAACTTTAATCTCGCTGTCCAGAATGGAAAAACCAGTCCGAATAACATCCTCCCCGCAGAAAACTCCATTATCCTTAGCAATAAAAACGATTTCCCCTTTTTCTTCTCTTCCGAAAATAAGCTCACCCGTAATATCCCGGTCACCAATATCCTCCAAAAAAAATTGCTCAAGTTGCAATCGCAGCTTCAATTTGTTCATGCTTATCATCCTTTTCTGTTTTTCTGCAATGTATAATTTGCTTTCGCAGCCAATCCCGATCATTTTCACATGGGTAATCCTGTCTGAAATGTCCGCCACGGCTTTCAGTCCTTTTTAAAGCTGAATCTGTTACAAGCCATGCAGTTATAAGCATGAATACTATCTCAATTTCTTCAATAGATAATTCAGCAAAATTGGCGTTCAAATATTTATTGATGTGAAAGCTTTCAAGCCATTCCTTCTGCCTCGAGAGGCCATTTTTCGTGCGTATGATGCCGACATTCTCCATCATTGATTTTTGGATGATAAAGGGAGAAGGGAGTAGTTTGGCTATACTCATTCGAATTTCTGACTGTTCAATTGATTTCAAGTTAACTGAATGCCTTATTGGAGATGTATTGATCCATTCGGCGAGTTTTTTTCCAATGAATAATCCTTCCAGTAAGGAATTACTTGCAAGTCTGTTTGCCCCGTGGATGCCTGTACAGGCTGCCTCCCCAATTGCATATAGCCCTTCTAAACTGCTCCGTCCTAATAAATCCGTTTTGATGCCGCCCATTAAGAAGTGACTGCCTGGAGCTACAGGAAGAAGCCCTTCCTTTATGTTAATCCCATGTTGCTCACATAAAGCAGTTATCGTTGGAAATCGTTCTTCAAATCCCTGTACAGAAGAAATATCCAGAAAAATGGGCTCTCCATTTTCGAGATAATGGTAAATAGTTTGAGAAACAATATGTCTTGGCGCTAAATCACCTAAAGGATGAATGCTGTTCATAATCGAATTGCCTCCCTTTGTTATAAGGCGTCCTCCTTCACCACGAACTGCTTCTGAAATTAATCCAACCGCTTTTCCGTTAATATGAAGCAATGTTGGATGGAACTGGATAAATTCCATATCAGTGATTTCGGCACCCGCCTTATAAGCAAGAGAAATTCCATCTCCGGTAACTGTGGCTGCATTCGATGTATAAGCAAATAGCTGTCCACAGCCTCCCGTTGCTAAAACAATATGTTCAGCAAAAAAGGTTTCTGTTCTTCCGTCGGGATATTTTCCTTTGACGCCGATACATCTTTCCCCAGGCTCATCTATTAATAAGTCAAATACGAAAATATTCTCCATAATGGTTATATTTTGATTTACATTTGCAGTCATAAATTGAATGAGATTTCTCCCGGTGGCATCCCCTCCACTGTGGACAATGCGATGATCACTATGTGCTCCTTCCATTCCAAGAGAGAGTTCCCCATCCGATCCTCTATCAAATGAACAGCCTTCAGCTATTAAGCTATTTATTAATGCTGGACCTTCCTGCGTTAATTTCTCCACTGCTACAGGATCATTATGAAATCTTCCCGCTTCCAACGTATCCTGATAATGCTTATTTGGATGATCCTTTTTTCCAATGGCCGCGGCTACACCTCCTTGAGCGAAAAATGAGTTACTATTATACACATTAGACTTTGTGAGAATAATCACATTCAAGTCACAGCGAAGACTCTTTGCTAATTGCAAAGCCGATATCCCGCTGCCAATTATGATTACATTGGCCTTATTCATATTTACCTCCTGACTTCACAGTTGTCTTGACACTTATATTTACATAGATTTAAACTTATGACAAGAGTTATTATAGATTTGTCATAAGAATTGCAGCTCTATCATTTATAACTTTAGATCTTTTGAGAATTAGAGAATATGACTATGGAGTGATACTGGGATGAAATACTTTGATTATGCTGCAACCTGCCCTCTTGATGAGGAAGCAGCTGAGACATTTATAAAGGCGGCAACCCAATATTATGGAAATGCACAAAGCCTGCATGATAAAGGGAGTGAAGCCAGCAGCTTATTAGAACATTGCCGAAGTGAATGGGCCAGCTTACTTCATGTTCAGAAGGAAGGAATCTATTTTATAAGCGGGGGCTCTGAAGGTAATTCCCTTGCTATTCATGCACTATTAACAGCCTCGAAAAAAAAGGGCAAGCATATCATAACAAGCATGGCAGAGCATTCGTCCGTTCATAGTACGTTAGACAAATTAATTGACGAGCATCATTTTGAAGTAACTGCACTTCCACTAAATTCTAAGGGATTAATTGATTTAGTCGACCTAAGATCAGCAATCAGGGAGGATACCGTGCAAATAACCATTCAGCATGGAAATTCTGAAATTGGCACCTTGCAGCCCCTTGAAGAAATTAGTATGCTCTGCAAAAAGAATCAAATTCTGTTTCATAGTGATTGTGTACACACATTTAGTAAAACGGATTTTAGAAAAATTGCATTATTGGTCGATAGTCTCTCTATTTCTGGACATAAATTTTTTGGACCTAAGGGAACAGGAGTTGTTTATATCGATCCCCATTTACATTGGATGCCTTATTATCCAAAAACATCTCATGAAAGAGGCTTCAGGCCAGGTACTGTCAATGTCCCGGGTATTGCTGCTATGACTATTGCTGCCCAAAAGGCTTATAAGAATCTGGACAATCACACAAATCATTATCATCATCTACGGGAGATTTTTTTACATGCCCTTGAACCTATAAATGGTCAGTATATTATTTACGGCTCTGATCACAATCAACAGCTCCCATCAACGATTGGGATGCGAATAAGGGGCATTGAAGGGCAATTTGTGATGCTTGAGTGTAATCGCATGGGCTTTGCTGTTTCAACAGGCAGTGCTTGCCAGGTAGGCTTACAAACGATATCTAAAACGATGAATGCTATGGGAATAACAGGGAAGGATGCGAAAGAGTTTATTAGAATTTCCTTTGGCTGGGATACAACAGAAGCAGACACAGAAGCATTAGGGAAAGCTCTTGTAAGAATAACTCAAGAATGGTTTCCGGATTAAGCAAATTTAATTTTACTGAACAAATATGTTAAAATGTATCATTATCGTCATATAAAGGGAGTTTTCGAAAAATGAAGGATCAGAAAAAGGTACTCGGTGAGGAAAGAAGAGAACTGCTGCTCGAGTTATTGAAGAAAAATGGTGAACCGATAACAGGGAATGAGCTTGCAACGAGAACGAACGTAAGCAGGCAAGTCATTGTTGGTGATATTACCTTGCTTAAAGCAAGAGGAGAGCCTATCCTTGCTACAAGCCAAGGATATATTTACTTAACCCAAGCTTCCATCTCCACATCTTTTGAACGTACCGTTGCAAGTTCCCACACTCCCGAAAGAACAGAAGAAGAGCTGAATTTACTTGTGGACCATGGAGTTACCGTCAAGGACGTGCGAATTGAACATCCCGTTTACGGGGATTTAATTGCTTCGGTTATGGTTTCAAATCGAAAAGAAGTCAAGCAATTTATTGAAAAAATCAAAGCAACAAAGGCAGCCTACCTATCAGAGCTAACAGAAGGCATTCACCTCCACACCATCCAAGCTGCCTCTGAACAAAAACTGGATGAAGCAGTCAATGCATTGAAGCAAGCTAATTTTATCGTGGAATAGGAGAAAAAAACATATAATGATTTTGCGGATAAGCAAGTATACTAATTGACTTGACATTCGGATTGGCCCTGCTGACTTTTAACCAGTATGGATTAACAACTTTTGTTATTTTGATTATCCGGGCTTGGCGGACATCAGTTCTGTTATATGCGAAAAAATAGGGAATTTCCTTATGTTTGTGGACATAAGTTCCGCTATTTGTAATTAAAGAGTAATTTGCTTATGTTTTCTGTAATTAACGTACCTAGAGTCCGCTTAGCTCTTAAATTATGGTCATTTATTAATAATAAAGGACTCATTGGCCGCTTAAAATTAATATTATAAAAAAATGAACGCTCAAAGTGATTTTGAGCGTTCATTTTTCTGTTGTTATTTGAAATTTTTCTCAACATTATCGAACCAATTTACAATGCCGTAATTACTCATATATGTTGCACTCGGCTTTTTTCCATTCCGAGCTGAAAGTATGGATAGCTTCCTAAAATTTTTACCTTACAATCTAATGCTTCCAGTTCGGCGACTACTCCTGGAATGAGAACATCATCCTGCTTCATATCCACATCAATTATAAAGAAGTAATTTCCAAGTCCTGTTTTCATTGGCCTTGATTCAATTTTAGAAAGATTTAATTTTCTCCAGGCAAAGGCGGACAGCACTTGATGAAGAGCTCCGGAACGATCAGATGGCAAAGTAATCATAACGGTAGTTTTGTAGCCCTTAAATGATGTTTTCTCTTCCCGTAAAGAGACCTCGTTCTTCGATAGAACTATAAAACGTGTATGATTATAGCTGACATCGTGAATATCCTCACGTACGATTTCAAGACCATATTCCTTTGCCGCGAGCTCGTTGGCAATGGCACCCGCTTTAATGTCTGGATGCTCCTTTACAAATTGAGCTGCAGCAGCAGTCGATGTTGTTTTTTCAGATGGCGTCCCCTTAAGCTCTTTATGCAAAAATTTATGGCATTGAGCTAAAGCATGAGAATGACTGTAAACAACACCAACTTCCTTCCAATGATCTTTATTTGCTGGATGAACCATAAAATGCTGCCTAATCGGACAAGTTATTTCCCCAACAATTGGAAGATCCACTTCATGAACTAAATAATCAAGCGTAATATTAACTGATCCCTCAAGTGCATTCTCTAGTGGCACTACAGCTACTTCAATTTCATCCTCTATTAAAGCGTCAAAACAATCAGGAATTGTTAAATAGGGCACAGCCTGTTCTTCGGGAAACATTTCCCGTACAGCGATATCAGTAAATGTTGCTTTCGGACCTAAATAACCTACTTTCACGAAAAATCTCTCCCTTTAATTACAAGCATTCTTTCATACTAATACTTTACCACTTTACACGAAGAATGTAAGTAATCAATTTTGATTGTTTTGATAAACTGCCCGTAAAAGAAAAAATCAGGGCCGGAATAGGTGCAATGATTATGCACCTGAGCCGAGCACCTCAACTTTTTCAACAAACTCCAGCTTTCTCAAATTTGCAAGCAGTTCTTCAATTTCAATAGCCATCGCAGTAATATTTAAGGAAAGGGTGACGTTTGCCCTCCCCATTAAAGGGATCGTTTGGTGAATTGTCATGACATTGCACCCAGAAGAGGCAACCACTGCAAGTAGATGAGATAAAGTACCTGAACGATCTTCCAGATAGAAAAATAAAGTAATTAATCTTTCTTTGACTACCGTATGGAAAGGAAAGACAGTATCCCTGTATTTATAAAAGGCACTCCTGCTCAAATCTACCTTTTGCACGGCATCCCAAACGGATTCTGCCTTCCCTCTCTCAATCATTTCTTTAGCATCTAATGTTTTTTTCATAGCCTCCGGAAGAACATCTTCCCGAACGAGATAAAATTTCTTATCGAATTTCTCCTGTCTCATACCTACACTCCATTAAGCCATCCTGAGATTATTCTATAAACTCAAATTCATAATCAAGAAGCTTTACTGTATCCCCGTCCTTTGCCCCTTTTTCACGGAGAGCTTCATCGACACCCATTCCACGGAGCTGTCTTGCAAAACGGCGGACAGATTCATCCCTAGAAAAGTCAGTCATCTTAAAGAGCTTCTCAATCGCGTCTCCTGAAACAATAAATGTACCAGCTGAATCCCTTGTAATAACGAATTCTGATTCTTCAGCTTCATGTTTATAGACTACGCGATGAACACCTGTCTCGACCTCATCATGAAGCGGGAATTCAGGTGTTTTTTCAATTTTGTCAGCAATGGCAAATACTAAATCTCTTAACCCTTGTCTTGTAATCGCCGATATTGGAAAAATTGGATAATCCTCTTCAATTTGCTCTTTGAACTTTTGAAGATTTTCCTCCGCTCCAGGCATTTCCATTTTATTTGCAACAATAATTTGAGGTCTTTCCGTTAATCGTAAATTATATTCTCGTAATTCTTTATTAATGGTTAAGTAGTCTTCATATGGATCTCTGCCCTCTGTTGCCGCCATGTCAATGACGTGAACGATAACCCGGGTACGTTCAATATGTCTTAGGAACTGATGGCCAAGACCAACTCCAGAATGTGCCCCCTCAATTAATCCTGGCAGGTCTGCTAGGACAAAGCTGCGCCCGTCTTCGGTTTCAACCATACCTAGATTTGGAGCAATAGTCGTAAAATGGTATTCTGCAATTTTCGGTCTTGCCGAAGAAACAACAGATAATAGCGTTGATTTGCCTACGCTTGGAAAACCAACAAGCCCAGCGTCCGCCAAAAGCTTTAATTCAAGAATGACTTCTCTCTCGATTCCCGGCTCTCCATGCTCTGATAATTCTGGTGCTGGATTAGATGGAGTAGCAAATCTAGAGTTTCCTCTTCCACCTCGGCCACCTCTTGCAATAACAGCTTTTTGGCCATGCTCAGTAAGGTCAGCAATGATCTCATTTGTTTCTACATCTGTAACAACTGTTCCAGGGGGAACCTTAACAATCATATCTTTAGCATTTTTGCCATGCTGGTTTTTGGACATGCCATGCTCCCCGCGGGTAGCTTTAAAATGGCGCTGATAACGGAAATCCATTAGTGTACGCAGACCTTCGTTCACTTCAAAAACGACATCTGCGCCATTACCGCCATCTCCGCCCGCAGGTCCTCCCTTAGGAACATATTTTTCACGGCGGAAGGCAACCATACCATTTCCTCCGTCTCCGCCTTTAACATAAATTTTTACCTGATCGACAAACATATTATTCCTCCCGTCTTAGCTGTTCCCATTTCATAGAACAGCAAGAACTGTATGTTTTCATTATGTACTATGATGATGGATTATTTTCTAGGGGAAACTAAAAAATCAAATGATAATTCTTGTTCAGTCCAGCTTTGAATAACAATTTCTGGATATGTTGATCCTTTTATCTCCAAAAATTGCTCTAGCTGCATCTTATTTATTATTATCCCTCTAAAATCAAAAAAGAAACGGGTTCCATCCATTTGCGGCTCAATTGTAACAGATAAATGATTCTCATAAAACGGCTTAATAGATGAATCCAAATAATCGAAAAAAGATCTAGTCCAATTTGTAAGCCAATCATCATCCAATAAACCGTTCACTGAACTTTCCATTACATCATATTCAATTTGAAACGAATGATTTTCCCAATTATATGTAAGAAGCAAGGAGGCGAATTGAGGAATATTCAAGTTAGACAGCTTAGCTTCAGCTTGGGCTTCAACAACAATTTCATTAATAATTTCTTTAGCCCGGTCAATTTTATTTAATGCCAGATTTCCTTTTATTAGTTGGATTTTGTTTAACCAGTCGTGGCGTGCGTAACGCAGCACCTCGATTACATCCCAATCAGTCTTCATACATGCACTCCTACACATGAAATCAAATTCGCCTTGGCGTATTTGCGCCCAGATTACCTGAGCTCGCTCGATAAATTCCTCTGAAAAATCTGAGGCATCCGCCAGAGGCTTAACTTTATTCAGCCTTTTTTTAGCTCGACTTAATTGAATAGCTATTTTGCATTCATCTAACAGCCTATAGTAATGGATGAAAATGGCTGAATAAAGTTAAGTGTCACTTGCTGTTAGTATATCAAAAAACCAAGCTAACGTAAGCAAAATATACATGATTCAAACCAAAAAGAAAACTCTAACCATTTAGGCTAGAGTTTTCCTAAGCATTCCTTATGCTTCTTGAGCTACAGGATATACGCTTACTTGCTTACGATCACGGCCAAGGCGCTCGAATTTAACAACACCATCCACTTTCGCGAAAAGTGTATCATCTCCACCTTTACCAACGTTTACACCTGGGTAAATTCTAGTACCGCGTTGACGGTAAAGAATAGAACCACCAGTTACGAACTGACCATCAGCACGCTTAGCACCTAGACGCTTCGCGATAGAATCACGGCCGTTCTTCGTTGAACCTACTCCCTTTTTAGAAGCAAATAACTGAAGATCTAATTTTAGTAACATTTATTCCACCTCCTGCTTTTTGAAGGTCATTTTTATATGCTGCCCGTATTGCTCTTCGATCGTCTGCAATGAGACAACCATTCCTTCTAAAAGAAGTTGAATTTTCTCGTTTGTTTCTTCCGGCAAATTGTCCGGAATTGCACAGCGGAGAAAACCATCCTCCTTTTGCTCAATATCGGGTGTAATGCCGATTAAAGCATGCACCGCGTTAATGGCGCCAATCGATACGGCTGATACGCCTGCACAGACAATATCATTCCCTCTTTCAGCAAAAAAGGCATGGCCGCTTATTTCAAATGACTGAATCATACCGGACTCTTTTCGATTCACCGTAACTTGAATCATGTTAATCGCCTTAAGCGTTGATCTTTTCAATCACAACTTTAGTGTATGGCTGACGATGACCTTGCTTTTTGCGATAGTTTTTCTTCGCTTTGTACTTGAAAACAATAATTTTCTTCGCACGGCCTTGCTTTTCAACTTTAGCTGTAACAGTAGCTCCTTCAACAACAGGGCTTCCTACTTTTACATTGTCTCCGCCAACGAAAAGAACTTTATCAAAAGTTACTGTTTCGCCTGCTTCTGCGTTTAGCTTTTCGATGTAGATAGCTTGACCTTCTTCTACACGTACTTGCTTGCCACCAGTTTCAATAATCGCGTACATGAACTGCACCTCCTCTTAGACTAAGACTCGCCATCATCAGGCGTCTTACATTACTTGAAAGTAATGCAAAAGCTTATAACCTGTTCTGAGCGGTTGTAGCACGGGTGCGCTACAAACATAACATGAAAATCCTATCATAAATTGCCCCGAAATGTCAATTGGATTCTAGCTTTTTTCTTAAATCAGCTGAAGTTCCAAATTGCCGAATCTCATAACTTGGTTTTAAAGAATCACTGCCGCTAAAAATAATCTCTAGACCGAGCAATTCCTCCATTCTTTCCTTGTGGACATTTTTCTCTCCAGAGAAAGTCCTTTGAACATCTTGTGTAGCTTCTATGAAGACGGCCTCATAGTCCCCGCCTTTATGCTCCCATAGCTCTCTTTCTAAGCGAAAAGCGATTGACTCTGGACTTAATACACGACCTGTCCCCTCACAGCTTGGGCACTTCATCGTCAAGGATTCTAATAGGGCAGGCTTAGTCTTCTTCCGCGTTAATTGCAGGATTCCGAGCGGGGTAAAGCCTATTACTTTTGTCCGTCTCTCATCCTTCCTAAGCTCACCCTCTAACAAGCTAATAATATGCTGCCGATCCTTTTCCTTCTTCATATCAATGAAATCGATTAAGATCATACCGCCAATATCGCGAAGGTGAATTTGTCTAGCGGCCTCAACTGCTGCCCATTCATTTGTCTTTAATATCGTATCCGAAAGGTCTTGTTTACCCGAGTATTTCCCTGTATTCACATCAATGACCGTTAATGCCTCCGCCTCGTCAAAAATTAGATAGGCACCATTTTCCAGCCATACAATTCTCTTTAACGCTTTTTCAATTTCATGTTCAAGTCTATAAGCAGAAAAAATGTTTTCTTTTCCACTATATAGCTGAATGGAGCATTGAAATTTCTTCTGAAGCTCAACCTTAAAAGCGGAATCATCCACAATAATTTCATTTATTTCTAATCTTTCTATCTCCTCAGAAATTTCATCAATCAATGAATTTCGCTCCAGCACACATCCTGGCTTTCTTAAAACACCAGCCGTTTGAAGGATCTCGTTATATTTAAGCCGATGCTGTTCAAGCTCGGCTAATAACTGTTCTTTTTGTGTGCCTTTTGAAGATGTTCGAAAAATAAGACCCTCTTCTGGCTCCTTCATTTCATGGCCAAGCTCCCGCAGCTTTTCTCTTTCTTGGCTATCTTCAATTTTTTTGGATACGGCGACATAACGTCCACGAGGCATGTAAATTAAATGATTTCCTTGCAGCTCAATGATACCAGAGAGACGCGGTCCCTTTGTTCCTGCTGCATCCTTTTCTACTTGAACAAGCAGCCTTTCGCCTTGATGAGCATAGGAAGAAACACTTTTAGCTCCATCTTCCTCTGCCTGTACAAAAGATGCCATTTTATCCCGATGTAGGTACCCGCTCTTTTCCTCGCCAATATCCACAAAGGCGGCATTCATTCCGGGTAGCACTTTTTCAACTATTCCTAAATAAATTTTGCTTACAGCTGACTGTTGCTTCGGCTGTTGAATAAATAGCTTTTCCACCACATTATTTTTTACTAAAGCAAACCGTTTTTCCCTAGTTAAATGATTAATAATCAATGTATACAAAATAGTTCCTCACTTTAACTTCTAATAAACATAGAGTAGATCTCCAATACGGGATGTTACCATTTTTTCCGTAAAATAAGCATGTAAAAGCTCGTTTTCGTCCATTGAACCCTTTTCTTTCCCGTCTTTTTCAATAATAATCGGATGCTTAAAGCCGCGCTGAAATTTCTCAAGCACATGCATAACCATTTCATCCTCTTTCACTACAATGGGCTTTAGCTGACGAAAGTCACTATTCTTCCCGTAATATCTTTCAAGCAGAAAACGCATGAAAACGTAACGGCTTTGTTTCCATTCATGGTACAGTGAAAATAACAAAAAGGCGATCACTACCCAAATATTTAAATTGATTGGTGAAAATATTAAGATAAAAACTGAAAAAAGCAATGTACAAACAGCAGAAATTAGCAAAGCTCTCCGATGTGCATTTGGAAATGATTGATAGATGGATAAGAATAGAAAAACGATCTTTCCGCCATCAAGCGGCCAAATGGGCAGCAGATTAAATAATAAGACCATTAAATTATACTGAATGAACAGCTCGTACATGCCTTCTGAAAGAAATGAAAGCTCATAAAGAAGGTAAGCAGCCCCCATCATCCAAATGTGCTGGAGAGGCCCTGATAGGATAACAATCAGTTCTTCCTTTAAAGGGCGATTTCCATGCTCCTCTATTTCCGCAACCCCACCAAATGGCAGCAAGGCAATCCTTTTAATCCTCCACGAAAAAAAAGACGCTGCTGCCGCATGCCCCATTTCATGAACAAAAATTATTAGCAAAAACAGAGACAATTCTATAAAATGAGCGGTCATCACAGCTAATCCAATAACAACCCAAAGAAGCGGGTGAATATAAATATATTTTATCAATCCTGCAAATTTATTCAAATGGGATCACCTGTATCGGGTCAACGAAATCATCACCCTTTTTAATAGCAAAATAAAAGGAACGCTTCATTCCATCCTCCATTGCAGTTGACTTACCCAATTCAGTGCCTTTTTCAGCATACTCCATGAGATTCACGTTAATTTCCTCTAAATTCCCATACCATGATTCACTATTATCAGCGTGGCTAATAATGACGGTTTTTCCAAAGCCGTCCTTTTTCCCCGCAAATTTAACTAAACCTTCACTCATGGCGATAACAGCAGCATCCTTGCTCGTTTCAATTGTAATTCTCTGCCCATTTTCTTGAAAATCCTCAAGAATTCTAGCTGAAGCCGGCAAAGCATACTCCGTTTTTGGGGATAACTCCTTTTTCCCTTCCTTCTCATCCTTAAATGGTAAAAGGGCAAGGGGTTTGCCGAATTTATCTTCATACCAATTCGCAACAGCCACAAATTGAAAGTCATTTTCCATCGCTTTCATGACAAAGTTCCTCGCAGGTTCAAAGGTTCCAGCATTGTTTTTGAACATGATGGCGATAATTAAAAATAGGCATGCAGAGGCAAGTATTTTAAATAAGAAATGTTCTTTTCGGAATAAAGGATGAAAGCTTTCTTCCCCTTTGCCGTCATACGAAGAAATCCTATCAAAGCCATATCTTTCTTCATCTTCCGTCCACAGATTTTGTTTTGTTATCGGTTTTGACATTCGCTCTCGTTCTCTTTTTCTTCGTTCCATCCGCTTTCGTATTTCGTCTGCTCGTGATCTCATACGCCCCCACCATTCCCTTACGATTCTTTTGTACAAGTCTATGAGTTGTCCAATGGGAGTATGACTTGAAATAAATTGAATCTTCTAGAAGAAGAAACGAGAGGCTATTTATTTAAAATAAAAAAGCCAAGGAATTTCCCTGACTTTTACTTGACACCAAAAAACTTTTTAATTTTTGAGAAAACGCCTACATTATCTTCCTCCAGAGGCTGGAGGGGAATCGATTCTCCTAATATTCGGCGGGCAATGTTTCTATAAGCAATAGAAGCTTTGCTATTAGGGTTTAATGCAATTGGTTCTCCGTGATTTGAAGCTTTAATGACTTCATCATCATCTGCCACAATGCCTATTAATTCGATAGACAGATGAGCGGCAATCTCATCCACATCGAGCATATCCCCATTTTTCATCATTTGACTGCGGATCCGGTTAATCACTAGCCTTGGCGCTTCAACATTTTCTTCTTTTTCAAGCAGACCAATAATACGGTCTGCGTCTCGAACAGCTGAAACTTCTGGTGTTGTCACAACAATTGCTTTATCAGCACCTGCAACTGCATTGCGGTATCCATGCTCAATACCTGCAGGACAATCAATAATGATATAATCATAGTCTTGTTTTAATTCATTAACGAGTACCTTCATTTGCTCAGGAGTGACTGCGGTTTTATCACTCGTTTGTGCGGCAGGCAATAAATAAAGCAGATCTTCAAACCGTTTATCTTTTACAAGTGCCTGATGAATCTTGCACCGTCCCTCTAATACATCGACTAAATCATAGATAATACGGTTTTCAAGTCCCATCACCACATCTAAATTACGGAGGCCAATGTCTGTATCGACGAGGCAAACTCTTTTTCCTTGCAGAGCTAAAGCTGTTCCAATATTAGCTGAAGTTGTCGTTTTTCCAACTCCACCTTTACCTGATGTTATGACAATTGCTACTCCCATCCTATTGTCCCCCTTCCAATCTCGTAATGTTTGGTCTTAGATGCATCAACACTTGTAATCTATCTACTGTTATTTGATCTTGTTCATTTATGTAAGCACATTCCATTTCTCTTTTTTCCTGGTCCTGATTTTGATCAGGAGCTCTTGTTATACAAGATGCAATGCGCAATTGTGAAGGCTTCATGCTAGATGCTGCAACAATTGCTTCTTTATTTCCATAAAAGCCCGCATGTGCTATCCCCTTTAAGGTCCCCATAATATAAATATTTCCGCCTGCAATCACTGTCCCTCCAGGATTAACATCCCCAACGAGGAGGAGATCGCCTTGTACATGTAATACTTGACCAGACCTAATAATTCTAGCAATAGGTATAATTTCGGTTTCTTCTTTTAATTTTGCTGCTTCTTCTTTCGAAACGACATTGGAAATGATTGAATCTACAACAAGATTTTTCTTTTGTCGAATTAGCTCTTTTAGTTCTTCTTCCTGATCGTTCGATAAATATCTGTTGCCAACCTGAACCTTTACTGTGATTAGGCGATCTTCACGTGATCTCGAGCTTTCAGAAAGCTTAATATCTAACTCTTTTTTTAAATCTTCATAAGAACAGGAATCATCGAGATGGAGTATTAACCCATCCTTTGTCCCTTTAATCGTTATATTTTGGAATTTCTTCATGTCAAGATGTTCACCTCATAAGAAAAGCGCAAGCGCTTTATACGCTCCATAAATAAAAAGAATTCGACAGAAAGACTAAAAAATCCTTTTTAAGATAAGAATTCATTGATAGAAAGTGTGGGAATTTAATTTTTACAATGAACGGTATTATATATCCAAGCTTGCTACTAGTTTATCATAATGCTTTTTGAGTGGATAAGCTGCAATAATAATAAAAATTAAATTAAAAATCGCTGTTGGCAAAAAACGAAGTGACATAAAAGTAGAAAATGGCATGTTGGTTCGATGAATTAGGAAATACATTTCATAAACTCCTAACTCCAGAAGCAGCACCCCAATCAAGGCAACAATTGAAACAATGACAATATTGGTTTGTAATATTTTCATTAGCTTCAGAATAATATAGGAAACTAATGGCAACATAAACAAATAAATCCCGATAATTTCGGTATAAACAATATCAAATAGAAGTCCAACAAAGAAGCTATAAATGATCCCATATTTTCCAGGTCCATAAACTGTTAGAAAAGTTAAAGCAATTATTAAAAACCTGGGCACAATAATATAAGCTTCTCCAAAAGCTTTTTCAGGCATTAGCTCTACAAAAATGCTTTCTGCAATGAAAATCAAAATGAATAAAAGAGGAAGAAGGAATTTTCTCACAGTTCCTCCTCCTTATCATCTATCATTTCTTCCAAGTCAGGCTGTAAAGCTTTCCTATTTACAACCATCACATGCTCAATATCATATAAATTTGCCCCTGGCTTCACATAAGCTGTTAAAGTTAGTCCATATTCAGCAGGTGCAACTTCAACTACCTTTCCAATCGGAAGATTCTTTGGAAATACCCCGCCCTTACCGGAGCTAATGACATTTTGCCCCTTTTCTACTTTTGCATCAAATGGAATCCTTTTCAGTAATAGAAGTCCTTTATCTTTGTCATATCCTTCAATTAGGCCATAATAGCTATTTCCATCTGCCTGAATTTCAGCCGATATACGATTTGTCGGATCCATCGCACTTAATAGCTGTACTGTAGAAGTTAGAGGCTGACTGCTTTTCACCTTCCCGATCAAACCATTTGCAGTAATGACAGCCATATTTTGTTTAATGCCATCTTTAGACCCTTTATTGATAATAAGAAGGTCGGTCCATCGGTCAGGGTTTCTTCCAATTACTGTAGCTTGTATTGGATCAAATTCACTTAACGATTCCTTTTTATCAAGAATTTCACGAAGCTCAGCATTGTCCTTTTTAAACATTTGTACATCTGCTTCAAGACGTGCGAGTTCATCCAGCCGCTTTTTTAACTCTTTATTTTCTGTATATGTATTTTGCAAGTCTTGCAAATTTTCAAAGAAACCAGCAACATAATGAGTTGGGCGTGAAATGGCAGTTTGAATCCATCCAGTGGTATCCTTGATAAATTGCTCTGGCCAGCTTAATTGTTCACGTTCCTTTAATGAAAACCCAATCAATGCCACGAGAATAATGATGCTAACAAGCAAAAGAATCAGGCGTTTATTCAAAAAGAATTGTGGCATTTTTAACACCTCAATTTACTATTTATATAAGAAATGTACGAAGAGCATTGTATATCTAAAACAAGATCTAGGAACTGTCTTATCATAAACACGATTGGAGCCCAGTCACTATTTTAGGTGAATGGGCTTCAATCATGATATTAACGGGAATCCCTTGATTTATTTTTAAATAAATCAATGTGATCCAGTGCTTTTCCCGTACCAATCGCTACACAATCAAGCGGATTTTCAGCAATTAATACTGGCATTTTCGTTTCTTCACTAATTACCTTGTCCAAGTTTCGAAGTAAGGCGCCTCCGCCAGTCAAAACTATCCCGCGATCCATAATATCTGCTGCAAGCTCTGGTGGCGTTTTCTCTAGTGTTACTTTTACAGCGTCAACAATGGCATAAACTGTGTCATGCAGAGCTTTAGAAATTTCCTCAGCTGTTATTTCAATAGTCTTAGGAAGTCCAGTTAAAAGATCACGTCCGCGTATTTCAATATTATCGATACCGTTAGGATCACCCGCTGAACCAACTTCGACCTTAATCGTTTCAGATGTACGATCACCAATCAAAAGATTATAGTGTTTACGAATGTAATTGATAATCGCTTCATCCATATTATTTCCAGCTACACGAACGGACTGGCTAGTTACAATACCACCTAAAGAAATGATCGCTACCTCAGTTGTTCCTCCACCAATATCAACGACCATGCTGCCAGTAGGCTCCCATACAGGAAGATTTGCACCAATTGCCGCTGCAAAGGGCTCCTCAATTGGGTATGCATCTCTAGCACCTGCCTGACGAGTAGCGTCTATAACTGCACGTTGCTCAACTGCAGTAATCCCTGACGGTACACAAACCATCACATATGGCTTTCCAGAGAACAGTCCTTTGCTTTTATTTGCTTGCTTAATATAGTATTTCATCATGACGGCTGTTGTCTCATAATCAGCAATAACCCCATCCTTCATTGGGCGAAGTGCTACGATATTCCCTGGTGTCCGGCCGATCATATTTTTTGCATCATTCCCCACAGCCACAATATGTTTTGTATCTGTTTGCAAAGCAACTACTGAAGGCTCTCTTACTACAATTCCTTTTCCCTTCACATATACAAGTGTATTAGCCGTTCCTAAATCAATTCCAAGATCCTTAGTTCCAAACATCGTTTGTATCTCCCTTTCTGATACGAAATGCGAAAATGAACAGAGCCAGCTGCTAGCTGACTAGTATATTTATTTTCATAAAAAAGTTACTTTTCGAATAGGTGATTATAATCATTCACGTAAAAAAGCATAAACAATATTATAGCTTATCGTCAAATAAAAACATAGTGCTATAAATACCCTTTTTCCTTCAGACTCACAAATTTATTTTCTCCAATAATAAGATGATCGAGCACCTCAATGCCAATTATTTTTCCGCACTCAGAAAGCCTTTTCGTTACTTCAATGTCCTCTCTGCTTGGCGCGGGATCACCAGAAGGATGATTATGGGCACAGATGATTGAAGCAGCTGAACGTCGGAACGCTTCTTTGAATACCTCCCTTGGGTGCACGATCGAGGCATTTAGGCTGCCGATAAAAACCGTTTGCTTGTGAAGAACTTGATTTTTTGTATTTAGATAGAGACAAACAAAATGCTCCTGAGATAGGAAGCGCATGTCGTTCATGACATATTTTGCCCCATCCTCTGGAGAGCGGATCGTATAACGGTCGTCATAAGATAAATTGGATATTCTTCTGCCAATTTCAACGGCTGCCAAAAGCTGAATGGCTTTTGCTGTACCAATGCCTTTTATGGAAGTGATTTCATTTAATGTTGCATCCTTTAATAGCCGTAAGCCTTCAAAGTGAGTAAGGAGCCTATTAGATAATTGCAGAACTGATTCATCCTTTGTACCGGTACGAAGAAGGATGGCAACAAGTTCATGGGTAGATAAACTTTGAGGTCCATTTTGGATAAAGCGTTCCCTTGGACGTTCATCCTGCGGAAAATCCTTGATCATTAAGCTTTGTGTTTCCATTGTTTCATTTCCTCCCTTACACATGGGCGCGAGGGAGATTAAGATGAATTCGCTGTTTATGGAAATGGTTGGGAATATCCTGCATTTCTTAATTCACGAACTGTCCTTGATACTGGCAGACCAACAACAGAAAAATAATCGCCATTGATTTCCTTGACGAGAACGCTTCCGAAGCCTTGAATCCCGTATGCTCCTGCCTTATCAAAGGGTTCACTGGTGTCAATGTAAGCATTTATTTCTTCATCTGAAAGCTCCCAAAACACCACATCTGTTTTCACATAGAAATTCTTTTCTTTTTCCGGTGCGATTATGGATACCCCTGTATAGACAGAATGAGTTTTACCCGATAGACTTTTTAGCATCGTGTAGGCTTCTGTTCTGTCCTTCGGCTTTCCTAATACGGCTCCTTCAAGAACTACTACCGTATCTGCACCAATGACAAATGACTCTCGGTTTTGTAAACTTACTGCCTTTGCCTTTCTATTGCTGAGCTCCATGACAATTTCACCCGGTGTTAATGCCGGGTCAAAGCTTTCATCGACATCGCTGCTGGATACTTCAAAGGTTAAATGAAGATTTTCAAGAAGTTCTTTTCGTCGTGGAGAAGAAGAGGCTAGAATGAGGTTTTTCATATAATCACCTTACCTTAAATTTGTATCATATCGGGAGATACATCTATATCGTACCAAAATTCAGCAGGACAAACAATTTTATTCCAACAAATAATAAATCTTTAATGCGATTAACCACTTTAACCCTTTACCTTATCAAAATAAATAAGGAGTCTGTCGAAAAAGTAAGAACAGACTCAAATAATGTGCGTTATTTCCCAGAAAATATTCGATTAAGGGAGGTTAATGTCGAAACTTGATTTTGTTAGACTTAAAAGCATTTAGGTACTATATAGGCACTTGAACTTTCATTTATAAAACATAATTAACCTTTCAACTACTTTTTTATGCACACGAAAATATGTACTTTTACAATGCTTGATAAACCGAAAAAAATTCAAGTAAATGCTGTTGAACCTTTGTTAAAGTTGCGGAATCCTTTGACTCTTTATATGCCATTAACTGTTGATGGGCATGATTTAGTTCATTATTTAAAGAAATGATCCCTTTGTTTTTTATCTGATCACCTTTATCGGTCTTTATGCTTTCAATTTGGGCTGCTATCTTATCAACATTAGCATCAGATAATGTTTGTTTCGTAGCTGCTTCCGTTGCTCCCTCTGCGATAGCTTGAAAAATACCGGGGGCAGCATCGATTATTTTTTTCTCCACTGCTAGAAGCCCCTCTAGTGATTTCTCATCTAAAGTGATAGGTTTTGCAAAAGCTTCATATCCTTTGTCCTTGAATTGATTCCCTATTTCTTTGGCTTCTTCAATACTTGAGGCAATACTTAAATAAAGTACGGCCTGTCCATTTATATCAATAACCTTTGAAGGGATTCCTTTTTGTATGTGATCCCCTTCGATTTGCCTAGCTGCTTCAATATTAGAGAAAACACCACCTTGGATAACAAAGGTTGATAGAGGTTGTAAAACGGCTGTTTCAGAACCTTCAGGTTGTTTGACCACTTCCTCTACGGCTGGCTCGGCAATAACCGGCTGTTCAATTTCTGCTGAATTTTCAGTGATGACTAGCTTTAACATGATAAATCCAAAGCCTGTCCCTAGTAAAATAGCAAAAAATACTGTTATGAATACGGATGTGAGAAATCCCTTATGCCTATTCTTTTTAAAGCTTTGGCCGAATGTCCCATTTCCTTTTTTACTAGATTTCTTCGTTTGTGCAGCTATATTATACTCTTTTAAATCTGTTTCTTCTATCGTGTCTTCTGGCAGAATCCAATCAAAGCTATCATCATCAGCTGTTTCCTTAGCGGCTGCCGATTCTTCCAAAGACATATTGTCCCAATTTTCTGTTCTGCCTTCCTGTTGTAAATGCTCAATTTTTATATCCTCTTTTTGATTTTCTTCCACAAGGTTTTCTTCGTAGGACCGATGCTCGCCATTTATTTTTATCGTAATGGTTCTACCTTTTTCCCGGCCTTCCACCATTCGTCCTCCTTCCATGTCGATTGATGATTATGTTTCATCCTAACATATCGAAAAAAAAAAATAACAAGACTTTTGTCGTCTTGTTACGGGGGATTTTCGTCAAATTTTTTATTGTTCTTTATTTGCTTTATTTGAAATATTTCCAGACATGCTAAACGGATTCTTTTTATCGCTTGTCTTTGGAACTTCCATTTTTGGAAGCTGATCTCTCAGGTCAGTTAATGCCGGCATGTAAAAAGCGGAAATGGTTATTTCCGATTCAATCGTCTGTTTTTCTTGATCTGTAGAAACAATCTCATCCTGACCGAAAATATTAAGGGTCTCAACAAGGATGATCCTATTTTCTGATTCTAGCGACTCGATAAATTTCTCCATTTCAAAATAGTTAGAGGATTTAACGGTTAGTAAAACTGTTGTTTTTTTCATCCCAGCTGGCATTGGAATGTTTGAATTTTCTTCTTCCTCTTGATTGGTTGACGATTCTTCTAAAATTGAATCATTTGTTTCACCCTGTGCATCTTCTTCCTTTTCATCTGTTGAAAACTCCATATTTGAAACAAAACTCCCTGATACAGTTTCAGCCTTTTCAATATCAAGAAGCAGTTGTTCAACCAGCGGCTTTACGGGGATTTTTTTTTGAAGTGCTTCTGTTCCTTCATACGTATTAGAGTCTGTTTTTTTAATCTGACTTTCAATAACCGCAAGCAGCTGTTCCTCCGTTTGCAACTCCCGTTGTTTACTGGCTAGCGTAGACCTTAGCGGCTGAATATAAAGAAAGTAGATACCTAAAAAAATTAAGACTAATATGATAAAGCCAGTAATCCCTATAAATTTTTCTTTTTTTGAAGAAAGAAGGGTCATGATTCATTCCCCCCATTTTCAACTAACTCTACATCCTGTTTAATAACCGATCGATTTATAATAATCTCGTATTCAGCAAGGTAACGAGGCAGAATTTTTTCTTTATCTGGCTCAAAAATGTGTTCTTGGTCGCTATTTTCCTCTGTTATATCAATAGTGGTTAAAGTATTGATAGTAGCATCTTCAATCCATTCTGAATCCAGCATTGATTTTAAGTAATAGGACGCTTCGCGACTTGTATCAAACTGAACAGTTAACACAATATTACCCGTTTCCTCGTAGTTAATGGTTTGAACAAAGCCTCTTTCTGGTAATAGGGCGGTAAACTTCCTAAGTATAGGTACTGTTTTGATCGGGTAATCTTGAGCCCAACTTACTGCCTTTTCGAGTTCTTCCAATGAATTAAGGGACTCCGCATTGGCCACTTTTTCTTGCTCCACAGCAATTAATTTCTGTATTTGTGCTTGCTGCTGTGAAATAGAGTCAATTTTTCCTTTATAACTTTGCCCAACCCAAACAGCAGATCCGATTCCCAAAAGCAAAATAAAAACCAACACACAAGCTGACATGACAAGAGATTTATTCCTCGATTCCTTTTTTGGCAATAGGTTGATTTCGATGAGCATGCTTACACCTCTTTCAATGCAAGCCCAAGAGTCAGATAATGAGATCTTGGCAGCTTTTCTTCTGTTGCTGAAGGAATTGAGTTTGCATTAATCGATTGATGTGGAAGGTCAAATCGGTTTTCCACTTCTTTTTTGATGATATCAAGGTAAGGATGATCACCATTTAAGAAAATTTTGGTTACCTGCTGTTTTCCCTGATTAATTGAATATCGGTAGAAATCCATGAATTTACTTATCTCTTTATATATGTCCTCAAGTTGAAAAAGCAAATCCTCTGGATCCCCGTTATATTGAAGCTCATGTGACCCGTTCCTGCCTGATTTGATCTCCCATTTATCTTCTTCAAAATCGAATACTAAATGATGCATAAATAGAGGTAGCTGGTTCTCAAAAATGCAGAGGTTTACCATATTAATATCAAATTGAATCATTAAGAGCTGCTCATCTTGATCAGGCATCCCTAAATGATGATAAAGCCGATAAAGAGAAAGTGAAGAAACATCAGCAGCTTCAGGAACGAGCTTTACATTCGTGAGTAGTCCAGCATAGTCTAAGACATTCTCTTCCTGTGCAGCAAATATTAAAATTTCTTTTTTATCTTTTTCTTTTCTCACCGTATACGTGTCAAATACAGGCTCATCAAATGGAAGATGAATAATAGTGCCAAGTTCTAGATATAAATAGCCATTGGTTTCATCGTCCTTGACATCGCCAGGAATATTTACCTTTCGAATAATGACAAAGGAATCAGGAACGATAAATCGAACAGCGCGCTTCTGAATTTTCCAATCAGCAAGACATTCTTCAAGAATCATTTCTAATGTTTCATGGTCAATTATTTTTCCGTCTCTGACAATCCCAAACGGAATAAACCGCTCTCCCCATCTGTGGATACTAAGCGGATTCGTTTGCTTCAATTCGACAAACCGAATCGAATAGTCATTAATAATCAGATTAATGATACGGTTTTTTCGCAAAAAAAGGGAAAGTGCCATTTATTAAACCCCTTACTAAAATCAAGATGCAAATAAGCGAAAGTAACTTTCGAGGATCAAATCTCCATAAAAATAGGCAGTCAGTGTTCCTGCAACAATAAACGGACCAAACGGAATTGGATTTTTCCTTTTCAGCTTCCCGGTTAATAATCCAATTATACCAAAAACCGCCCCATATAAGGTTGCTAGAAAGAAAGATAATAGAACTACTTTCAATCCAACCACAAGGCCAATAAGGGCAAAAAGCTTAATATCTCCTCCCCCCATACCTCCTTTACTAATAATTGCGATAAAAAGCAGGAGGGAAAAACCAACAGCTGCCCCTAGGAGGGAATTCCACCATGGTTCAAGAGGAATAAGAATCCGTTCTAATAAAAAAATCCCTGTAAACACGAGTAAAACTTTATCAGGGATAATCATATACTTGATATCAGATACAAAAATAATCATAAATAATGAAATTAACGTCCAAGCAACAAACAGCTCACTTGACCAACCTAATATTAACGGCGCTGCCGCAAACAGCAATCCAGTTAGCAGCTCCATTAATGGATAAATAGGAGAAATGCGCACCTTGCATTGGCGGCATTTCCCCTCTTGGATGATGTATGATAGAACCGGTATCAGCTCATGAGGTTTGAGCTGATGATGGCAATTAGGACAGGCTGAACGCGGTGCCACAATGGATTGGTTTTGTGGGACTCGGAGGCCGACCACGTTGAAAAAGGAGCCGAGAAATATTCCATATAAAAAAATTATAAGTAAAATCAACCTAATACTCCTATATTTTTAATATTCTATTTCAACAATTATTTTTTTGTAGTTGTTGTTGGTTTACCATCTAATACTACTTGTTCAGTAGCAAATGTCATTGTTATATTATTTTTTGTAACTGAAACAGCTGTATAGTCTACATTCCCAGCTGTATTAGTAATAGTAATGGAATAAGGGCCTGGGTTATCTAAAAAATTATCCAAGTTACCAACCCCCGTTCCTGCAGCGGTTCCTTGTGATAAGGTAATTGATCCTACAACGTTATTAGAAGCTGTATAAAGCTTTGCTGCATTTAAAACTTGTACTGCCTCAGCCTTCACTGCATCTTCTTTAGACTTTTCAATTATACCTCCGATACTTGGAACTGCAATAGCCGCTATAATCCCCAAAATTACAACTACCGCCAACAATTCAACCAACGTCAACCCACGCTGATCCTTCAATCTCTTTCCAATTCTTTTCAACATACTAATCTCCCTCTCTATTAATATCAAATTATGACATAAGACCTAAATTTAATTATACTAGACGCTAATAAAAATAATAGATATAAAATGTTAATTTTTTGAAAACATTATCCGACCTGATTAAAGATCTCAAACATTGGAACCATTATGGATGTCACAATCGTTCCGACAATGCCCGCAAGGAAAACAATCATTAACGGTTCAATAAGAGATTTAATTCTATCAGTACTGTTTTCTACCTCTTTTTCATAGAAATCAGCTACTTTACCAAGCATGGCGTCCAAAGCACCTGTTTCTTCCCCAATAGCGATCATTTGTGTTAGGAGAGGAGGAAAGGCCCAGTGCTTTTTCATTGGTTCTGTTAATGATTGACCTTTTTCAAGAGAAGCTCTTGATTGCCGTATAACCCTTGCCATAACTTCATTATCAACAACCTTTTCAACTATCGTCATGGCCTGTAATATGGGGACAGAACTCGTAAATAGCGAGCTTAATGTCCTTGTCATTCTTGCGATTACTGCTTTTTGCAGCATCTTTCCAAATATAGGGATTCTTAGAATTATATAATCTAAATAATATCTTGTCTTCGAATTATTCCTCAGGATTATAATCATAATTACCAAACTGATAAAAAAGATTAAAACTAGCCACCAATAAGATTGCATAAATTCGCTTGCGCTCAGAACAAACTTCGTAATGGCTGGCAATTCTCCTCCGAAATCTTCAAACATTGCAACAAATGTCGGCACAACCGAAACTAAAAGAAAAATAACAACAGCAATTGCCACGATCCCCACGACAATTGGATAAGCAAGGGCAGAGTTGATTTTCTGCCTAGTATTATGCTGTTTCTCAAAATGTTCAGCAAGTCTTTCAAGCGTTTCATCCATATTACCGCCTGCCTCACCTGCACGAACCATATTGATAAACATCGAAGTAAAGATTTTTTTATGTTTAGCAGCGGCGTCCGAGAGTGGATTTCCCTCTCTTAAATCTCCTTCAATAGCCAACAGCGCTTTTTTCAACGCTTTACTTTCCGTTTGCACAGATAGTATTTTTGTAGATTCTACTACAGATATCCCTGCTTTTAATAATGTTGAAAATTGTCTTAAGTAAATAACAAAGTGCTGTAGCTTAACAGGATTTCCAATTGAAATATCTTTTGTTAAGAAGGATTCAGGCACTTCAGCGATCTCTAAAACCCTAATTCCTTCCTCCCTTAACTTAAACATTGCTTCCCTTTTCGATGTTGAGTTGATTATTCCTTCTATTTTCCCTTTACGATTTCGGCCGGAATATTTATATCTTCCCATTTTAAGTTAACATCTCCTGCAGGAATGGTTCTGCAATGTCTTTAGAGATGATGCCGGACTGAATTAGACTCTTAATATTGCTCTCAAGTGTATGCATTCCCTGCCCACGTGACGTTTGCATAATATTCACGATTTGATGGATTTTTTCATTTCGAATAAGATTAGCTACTGCCGAATTATTAATTAATATTTCAGTTGCAGCTTTCCGGCCTTTAATATCTTCTCGTTGAAAGAGCCGCTGTGAAATAATCGCCACTAGAACAGAAGCAAGCTGAATTCGAATTTGCGGCTGCTGAGAAGGTGGGAATACATCGATAATCCGATTTATTGTCGATGGCGCACTGGATGTGTGCAATGTCCCTAACACTAAATGCCCCGTTTCAGCAGCCGTAATCGCAGTTTGAATAGTTTCCAAATCACGCATCTCACCAACTAAAATAATGTCAGGATCCTGGCGTAATGCCGCCCTTAAGCCATTGGCAAAATTCTTCGTATCAAAGCCAACCTCTCTCTGATCAATAATTGAATTGCCGTGCTTATGCAAATACTCAATTGGATCTTCGAGTGTGATAATATGCTTTCGCATCGTTTCATTCATATACTGGATCATTGAAGCTAGTGTCGTAGATTTACCGCTTCCTGTTGGGCCAGTCACTAGGACAAGGCCTTGTGGCTTTTCGGCTATTTTTCGTAAAATATTCGGCAGCTCTAACTCCTCAATCGTTGGAATTTTTGTCGGTACAACCCGAATAGCCATTGCTATACACGATCTTTGGTGATATGTATTCACACGAAATCTGGAAACACCCGGAATACCATAGGAGAAATCCAATTCTCCCTTTTCCTTAAACTGCTCCCACATATGCTTAGGAATAATCGCCCTTGCCATGCCTTCCGTTTCGTCAGGCAATAATGGTTCTTTTCCGTATTTTTTCAAGTCTCCATTTATTCTAAGAATTGGCTGAACACCAACGGTTAAATGCAAATCTGATGCTTTCAATTCAAATGCGGCGCGTAATAAATAATCTATTTTTTCCTTCATTCCTCGCACCCCTATTCAAGTATCGCGACTCGTAATACTTCTTCAGTAGTAGTGAGTCCTTGTTTTACCTTTAACAAGCCATCATCGATAAGGAAGATCGTTTTATTTTTTATTGCTAATTCTCTTAATCTAGTAATTGATTCTCCATTCATAATCGTGCGTCGTATATCATCACTAACGACAAGCACCTCATGAATGGCAATCCTACCTTTGTAGCCTGTCATATTACATGATGAACAGCCTCGACCGCGAGTGACATTATTTACACTCATCCCTCTTTTTGCAAAAATCTCTACCTCTCGCTTAGAAGGTGCAATAACCTCTGCACAATCTCGGCAAATTCTCCTGACAAGTCTTTGGGCAACAATTCCACTAAGTGACGAAGCAACTAGAAAAGGCTCTACTCCCATATCCATTAATCTAGTAATGGTACCAATAGAGTCGTTCGTATGGAGAGTACTTAATACTAAATGCCCTGTAAGTGAAGCTCGTATAGCGACTTCAACTGTTTCCTTATCTCGAATTTCACCAACCATAATGATATTTGGGTCTTGGCGAAGAATAGAGCGCAATCCTGCCGCAAATGTCATCCCAATATTGGAATTTACTTGAATTTGATTAATACCCTCAAGTTGGTACTCAACCGGATCTTCAATCGTAATAATATTCACTTCTTCACTATTTAACTGGTTTAATGCCGCATATAAAGTGGATGATTTCCCAGAACCTGTAGGGCCTGTTAACAAAACAATTCCCGTTGGCTTTTCGATCATGTCTTTAAATCGCTTTAAATTTAATTTATTGAAGCCTAGCTTGTTGATATCATTTAAAGAGCTGCCTAAATCGAGAATCCGCATAACCACTTTTTCGCCAAATACAGTAGGCAATGTAGAAACACGTAAATCAACAGGATGGAAGTCAAGGTTTACTTTTATTCTCCCGTCCTGCGGGATGCGGTGCTCTGTAATATCTAGGTTTGCAATTATTTTGATCCTAGCAATCAGAACACCCTGCATATGCTTTGGAAGAACACGTTCTACTCTTAGGACCCCATCAATTCTGTAACGAACAACAACCTTCGTTTCCTGTGGGTCAATGTGAATATCACTAGCTTTCATCGTAACTGCATTCGATAATATTTGGTTCACTAATTTTACAATTGGTGAATCCTGATCTGTTATCTTTTCTTCTTGAACTGTCTCAGTTTGCGAATCATCACCCAGTAGCTCCTCAAAGCCCTCATCGATGTCATAATACTTGTTTATCGCTCTTAAAATATCGTCTTTCGTTGCAATGGCCGTTTCAATCTGGAATCCTGTTGACAGACGTAAATCATCAATTGCAAAAAAGTCCATTGGATCAGCCATAGCGACAAACAGCTTGTCCCCGTCTCTTTTCATAGGAATTAAGAGCTGACGCTTTGCTATCTCTTTTGGAATAATATTAAATAGCTTTGTATCAAATGGATAGCGATACAGGCTTATATGTGGAATGCCGAGCTGGAATTCAAGTACTTCAATAAGCTGCTGTTCTGTAATAAATCCCCTTTGAAGAAGGGCATCACCAAGCTTTTGCCCATTACTTTTTTCCTTTAATGTTACTAGGAGCTGCTCTTCTGTAATAAGGCCAGCATTTACAAGTAAATCACCAAGCCGCTGCCGATTTTGTTTCATATACTATCCCTGCTTTATATGATTATTTCATTTTTTCAAATGGCTTGCCCCAGAGATCACTATTTGATTTAATCACTTCTCCAATTGCTTCTTCATCCATATGATTGCTATTGTTACTCTGTTGATTATCATCTAAGGACTCAGTATTTTCGGAACGAGTTTCTGCCTGTCTGCTAGCTTCAACATCGGCTTTATTGATGAGACCGTACACTTCAATTTGATGAATTGGAGGATAGAAATCTTCTGAAATAGCTTCACTTCTTAAAAGTGCTCCTTTTTCATCATAAATCTCTCGAAAAACTTTAATAAATAATCCTTCTTTACCTTGCCTTTCAACCACTTTTTCACTAGGCTTTAACAAGGAATTATACTGTTTTATAATTTTGGGTTTAAAGCTTTGTTCATCATTTGAAATAACCTCATACTTATTTAAAAAGGATTTCCCTTTGAGCGAAAGGATTAACACACTGTCAAAAAACTGCATATTAATTTCGTATGGTATTTCATTCGGATTAACAAAAATAAGATCGATATTTTTTTGTGAATCTACTTTTGCTTCAAAACCTAATGGAATATATTCAGGCTTTTCATTCCCGATATTTCTTTCAATAATTGCAAAGTTAGTCGGCAAAATTAATTGATATATGCCAGAGGCTATGGCATTTAGAGCATCTGCAGACATATTGTTAAACCCTTTTTCTTCTATTAGCTTAAGTAAAGAGAACCTATTATTAGCTGGAATCTCAATAGGCTTTTCTAATATACTGCTAAAATAAACTACATCTGTTTTAACTTGAACTTCATGAATTACAACATCTTCATTAATACTTGAACTTGTAATATAGTCTTCAAGCTTTAATTCAAGTTGTTCAGATTGTAATCGTGTTGCACTTTTTAACAAATCTGTCTGTAATTTCTCAAAATCAATAGATCGGGAATCTATTAAAGGGTAAGAATTCAAGATAGAATCTTCTAACGTGTTCTCTTCAAATTGGACAATTACCGTATTCTGCTGCCCATTTTGTGCTGTTTTAACTGATTCAGTAATATTAAAACGAAACAAAGCATTGTCTAACTGAATCTGATTTTCTTTAAAATGAATATTTATTACCATTTCATTTAACCAAAGGGTTAGCTGCTCATCTACAGCTTTCATCGCCTCTGATTCATTTTTGCCCGAAATGTTAACATTTCCAACCACTGTATTCTCATCAAAGTTGTCAGCATTATTGATAATCGAATTGAAAGCGGAAGCACCGTAATGCGAGAAGGCAAAGATAAAAAATGTAGAAAGGAAAAGCACAATAAAAATTTTAATTCCTTGCTTGTTTTTCACCTAGCCAACTCCCCTTCAATTGCTTATCTCTTATTTATGAAATACTAGTTCTTCAATCTCAATTTCTTCATCCAAATCAGTTTTTTCCTCATTATCTTCTTCTATTTGAAGCTCTTTAGTAAACACAATTTCCTCTAATTCTTCCATTACAGGTTGAGGAACATGATCAATTGTTTTAGGCATCTCTTCTGTTTCCTCATACCCTATATCATTTTCTTCGAGTAATTTCTCAATTTCTGACATATAAGCGTTTTCAGAATTATTCTCCTGATGCTTTGTACTGCTCACGTCTCCATTAGTAGTGATCGTTGCTACCCGATTCTCTAGAAATGAAACATCCTCATCTAAGTCTAGAGGATCTACCGGAGTTTCAGTATCAAATATTTTTTGTGCAACTATTTGAATTTCCTCAGAAGCCTCGTCTTCCTCATAGAGAGAATTTTCCTGCTCCATTAAGTCATCCTCTTCTTGAGGAATTTCGCTAGCTGCAGCTACTTCATTTAGCACAGTGGGTAAAGCTTCTTTTTCTATGACTATATTTGGTTTCTCATCTTCTCTATGTAAAGTTTCTTTTTCTATGGATATGATTTTCTTCTCTATCGGCTTAGAATCTACTTTCGTTTGAGTAACATTCACTATTCTTTTCTCTATCAAAAGGGTAATTAAAAAACAAAGCAGAAAAATAATCAATATCGTTTGATATATTGGTAATTGCATATTAGCCATTAGTCCTACATTTGCTAGTAAGAATGCAACACCAATAAGAACAAGTTTCCACTTCTTAGGAAACCCAATCGGCAGCAAAAGCAATACGGGCGTAAGAATTAACAACGAAACTATCAAAAATATAGCAGTTATCATTCCTCTACACCCCCAAAAAAATTATAATCCCAATTTATCACAAAAACTGCAGGCAAAATGTTACATTTTTTCAAAAACTACTAAAAAAGACCTAAATAGAACTTTTCATGGATGATTCATATTGTATAATAAATGAGAGTGTTTGAGAAGATTGTACTTTCTTTGAGTTGGAGGGATAGAAATGAATCAAAAAGGGTTTACTTTACTGGAATTACTGCTATCCATATTAATACTCACCATTATTTTTATCTCATTCATGACATTCTTCTCTCAATCAGCCTTTTTTATAAAGAAAAATGAAGAAAAATTCTCTGCGGCTAATACTGCTCAAATGGTATTAAATATATTGCAAGAAAGAGAAAAAGAGAAAAAGGATAAGAAAGAATTTATTATTTTTCCTGAGAATATTCAAAAGGATATTAATAATGGTAAAACAGGCAGCATTACTAATAAAAC
>NZ_JBALNX010000042.1:123273-124718 GCF_036962035.1 Bacillus sp. JJ1773 | reverse complement strand
AGTAGGACGTCGCTAGGCTAGCCCCAAAGGGGCTATTATTTTTGAGAAATGCATAATCATTTCAAATAAATTGGCCCGTTGGTCAAGCGGTTAAGACACCGCCCTTTCACGGCGGTAACACGGGTTCGAATCCCGTACGGGTCACCATTTTACAGCATAGTAGAAGTGATGTATGTTAACTGATGTGCATTTGCACTTTTGCGCTGAGGAGGATTAGCTCAGCTGGGAGAGCACCTGCCTTACAAGCAGGGGGTCGGCGGTTCGATCCCGTCATCCTCCATCTCATTTACCGGTGTAGACCTGAACAACTGACTGCATTCAATTAGTTAGATGTTAACATCTCTCCGGTATTTTTTATAGAGCACTATCCTCACCATTTATGATGTGCGGAAGTAGTTCAGTGGTAGAACACCACCTTGCCAAGGTGGGGGTCGCGGGTTCGAATCCCGTCTTCCGCTCCAAAATTGTACTTTTGGCAGTATAGGTATTAATTGTACTTATGTTACTTTATATCTTTATGGGGCCTTAGCTCAGCTGGGAGAGCGCCTGCCTTGCACGCAGGAGGTCAGCGGTTCGATCCCGCTAGGCTCCACCATAAAAATATACTTTATTTTGGCGGTGTAGCTCAGCTGGCTAGAGCGTACGGTTCATACCCGTAAGGTCGGGGGTTCGATCCCCTCCGCCGCTACCATATTTATGATATTGTTTTGGAGGAATACCCAAGTCCGGCTGAAGGGATCGGTCTTGAAAACCGACAGGCGGGTCAAACCGCGCAGGGGTTCGAATCCCCTTTCCTCCTCCATATAATGCTTGGTAAAAATTATATAAATACTATTATCGCGGGGTGGAGCAACGAGCGTTACTCCTTGAATCAACTGCGAGTTGTACCGATCGAGCTGCTGCTTGATTAAGCATCCTGAGATCGGGACAGTCCTTATGCTTTATATGAGCATAGTAAAAATCACATAAATACTATTATCGCGGGGTGGAGCAGTCCGGTAGCTCGTCGGGCTCATAACCCGAAGGTCGCAGGTTCAAATCCTGTCCCCGCAATCTGGTCCGGTAGTTCAGTTGGTTAGAATGCCTGCCTGTCACGCAGGAGGTCGCGGGTTCGAGTCCCGTCCGGACCGCCATATTGTGGCTCAGTAGCTCAGTCGGTAGAGCAAAGGACTGAAAATCCTTGTGTCGGCGGTTCGATTCCGTCCTGAGCCACCATTTAATAATATAAATCCCTATTTTTTTATATGGTGGGGTAGCGAAGTGGCTAAACGCGGCGGACTGTAAATCCGCTCCCTTTGGGTTCGGCGGTTCGAATCCGTCCCCCACCACCATTTATAGGGGTATAGTTTAATGGTAAAACGAAGGTCTCCAAAACCTTTGATGTGGGTTCGATTCCTACTACCCCTGCCAAATAAAATTATATATGAATTATGGCGGTTGTGGCG
>NZ_JBALNX010000042.1:108343-123249 GCF_036962035.1 Bacillus sp. JJ1773 | reverse complement strand
TTCCCATCAGCCGCCCCATTTTATTTTACTGAGAAGCAATTCTTGAGGTTACTTCAGTGGGCTATAGCCAAGCGGTAAGGCATCGCACTTTGACTGCGACATGCGTTGGTTCGAATCCAGCTAGCCCAGCCATTTTACTTAAGGCGGCATAGCCAAGTGGTAAGGCAGAGGTCTGCAAAACCTTTATCCCCGGTTCAAATCCGGGTGCTGCCTCCAACAAAATAATGCGGGTGTAGTTTAGTGGTAAAACCACAGCCTTCCAAGCTGTTGATGAGGGTTCGATTCCCTTCACCCGCTCCATATTATAATGGGCCTATAGCTCAGCTGGTTAGAGCGCACGCCTGATAAGCGTGAGGTCGATGGTTCGAGTCCATTTAGGCCCATCTTTTTATTCCGCAGTAGCTCAGTGGTAGAGGATTTTTAAAGCTTGCAGCCGCGAAGTATTCCTTCACTGAATGGCAAACTTTTAAAATCTGTGACAAATCACGTAGGGATTTGTAACACATTACTTAAGCCAAATGGATTTTAGGGAACTATATTAATTATTCCGCAGTAGCTCAGTGGTAGAGCATTCGGCTGTTAACCGAACGGTCGTAGGTTCGAATCCTACCTGCGGAGCCACTTTTTATCTGTATTGAACAACGGCCTCCTAAGGTGTTGGTCAATGTTTCATATTATCTAAATTTGTAAAAATTACTAATTGGTATAAACTAATAAAACCGCTATTTCCACCTATTTTGTGGAATAGCGGTTTTTTGTATGAATTCGAATTATACTATTCACTTTTAAACGCATGGTAATTAGTTACATAATTGTATATGCCTTATTGTATAATTTTAAACAGAACTATAGCCAGGATTAACTTTCTGTTTATTCGGCTATAAGTATTAGTATAGAAAATTTATTTACCTAGCCTGTTTTGCTTGGAAGGCAAAAGTAGGAATGGGAAGCAGATTAGCACGGAGGGGATGAAATGACTATAATAATAAAACTATCATCACAGATTGGAGAAAAGACAGAAGAAGGAAATCGTCAAGCAGCAATGGATTGTCTTAAAAATCCAAGCTTACTTATTGAAATAGGAGAAGGCCTAATATCAAAAGAGGCAGCTATTGTTGGAGATTGTGCCGAGGTTTTTACAAAAGTTGCAGAAAAACAGCCAGAATTGATCTTAGCTTTTGCTAATGATTTATTAAATTTGATTTCGCATAAAACGACACGTGTTCGCTGGGAAGCCATGCACGCAATTGCTTTAATTGCAGCATACATACCATCAGAAATTTCAAAGGCGTTGCCGCAGCTTACAGAGCTAATTAAGTCTGATAAAAGCACAATTGTTAGAGACTATGCGATAGAATCTTTATGTAATTATGCGACTGTGGGAGAGTCTGAAGCACAAACCGCTTTTCCACTGTTGAAGGAATCCTTGCTTGTTTGGGAAGGCAAGCATCGTGCGCGCGTTTTAAAAGGGTTTTTGCATGTATGTCATTCAACTGATAAATACACTCTTGAAATAAGAGGAATAGCTGAAGAATATGAAGATGATCCAAAAGGTGTAGTAAAAAAGGCAGCAAGGTCATTAATAAAAGCTATAGATAAAGGGATTGTCTAGTTAATAAATACATTTGATGTATGAAAGAAGCATAATTTGAAACTTAAAAATGAAGAAATGAGTATTGCACGATACAACATAACTAATAAATTCCCTGGTCATCGAAAAAGCAAACTACTATGTTTGATTTTCCGCCGGGAATTTATTAGTTATTCTATGCAAAAGAAAAGATGACTCTTTCAGTTTATTAGACAAAGTTAAAAATAATTCCTTGTTACGACTTGCTAAGGATTTATCTAAATAAAAGGTAGATAAAGAGTAATCAAGCATAATATCGATGCATGATTCCAACTTTTTAGAGTGAATCGCTGCTTCAAGATCTGGCATAAACAGAAACTCTTTTTTAGATTCATTAATCGTAATGAAAATAAACCAACCTATTCCAAAGACAAATTTCCCATGGTTTGAAATTGTTAATAAATCTCCATATTGAAGGGGGAAAAAACCACTCACCATATTTTCGCGTTTGTATCCATAATATAAACACTCTGCTATAATGCCGTTTTTATCCTTAACAATTAACTCCAATGTTGTAATCCCACCTTCTTAACATTTAAATAATCCTTAATATCAATTCTTATTTCTATTTTTTAAGTATTATTACTTGAAGATTGGGGGACTGGCTAACAAAGAAGTCAAAGTTTTTTTGCTTTGATCAATATGTAAATGTAGGTCGACCAATGTCCATAAGACTAGCAAAAGGTGCTTAGTCAAATAGGCCGACCGATGTTTTACTACCGAATCATTGCTTCTTAGTCACAAGTAATTTTCCTCTTGTTTGTTCCGCTGCTTCAACCATTACCTTAAGTGCTGCGATGGTCTCAGCCTCGCCGCGTGTTTTTAAACCGCAATCCGGATTAATCCAGAAAAGCTTTGGATCAAGGACTTGAAGGGCACGATCAATATTTGCCAGAAGCTCGTCAAGTTCAGGTACACGCGGGCTATGAATATCATATACACCAAGGCCAATCCCTTTATCATACGTATTATTTTCAAATGCATAAATAAGTTCACCGTGACTTCTTGAAGTTTCGATTGAAATCACATCTGCATCGAGGGCATGAATCGCGTCAATAATTTCTTCAAAATCGGAGTAACACATATGGGTATGAATTTGTGTTTCATTTTGTACAGCTGTCGTTGCAAGCTTAAATGCATAGACTGCTGCGCTAAGATAACTCTCCCACTTTTCACGCTTTAATGGCAGCCCTTCACGAATGGCCGGCTCATCAACTTGAATCATACGGATTCCGCTTTTTTCAAGTTCTTCGATTTCTTTTCGAAGCGCAAGCGCAATTTGATTGGCAACGTCGTATCGCGAAATATCGTCACGTACAAACGACCAGTTTAAAATAGTAATTGGACCTGTCAGCATACCTTTTACAGGCTTGTCTGTTAATGATTGGGCATAAAGGGTTTCTTCAACTGTCATTGGCTCTTTAAATGATACGTCTCCGTAAATAAGAGGCGGCTTTACGCAACGCGATCCATATGATTGCACCCAGCCAAATTTTGTGAATACAAATCCATCTAATTTTTCCCCGAAATATTCGACCATATCTGTACGTTCAAACTCTCCATGAACCAGTACGTCAATGCCAAGCTCTTCCTGTATCTCAATCCACTTTTTAATTTCAGCTTGAATAAAATGTTTATAATCTGCATTTGTTAACTCGCCTTTACGCCATTTTAATCGTTGTTTTCTTACTTCCTGTGTCTGCGGAAAGCTTCCAATGGTTGTTGTCGGCAAGAGCGGCAATTGGAAGGTCTTCTCTTGAAGCCTCTGGCGTACTTGAAAAGGAGCTTCACGTTCTGCCTTATAGGCATGTAAGTATTGGATGGATTCTTGAACTGCTTTATTGTTTCGAAAAGAAGATTGATTTAATAAAGCAATAGATTTTGTACTTTTTAGAATGTCATTCTGTATTGCTTCTTTTCCATCATGAATCCCTTTTGAGAGTGTAACGACTTCATACAGCTTTTCATCTGCAAATGATAATGCATCACTTAGAATCTTATCGAGTACATCTTCGCTTTTAACCGTCACAGGTACATGCAATAAGCTTGATGAAGGCTGTGCGATCAAACGATTTTTGGAAACAAACTGTCCAATTTCTTCAAGGAACGTATATTGTTTTTCAAGGTTGGCACGCCAAATATTGCGGCCGTCAATGATTCCAGCAGCAAGCACCTTATCCTTTGGGTACCCATACTTTTTCAAAGCTTCAAGATTTTTCCCTTGGTCATGTACAAAATCAAACCCAATGCCGTGAACAGGGAGGGAGATGATGTCTTCATAAAATTCAACGGCTTCAAAATACGTTTGTAAAATGACTTTTACATGTGGAGCTGCTTCATACAATGCTTGATAAACATTTTTAAATAAGGCCATTAAATCTTTTGAAATAGAAGTGGAAAGGATCGGCTCGTCTATTTGTACCCATTCTACGCCTTCATCCTGAAGTTCTCGTAAAATTTCAGCATAAAGCGGTACGAATTGATTAACCTTTTCCTTAAATTGACTTGCTTTATAGCCTTTTGCCAAAGAAACAAATGTAATAGGCCCCAAAATGACAGGCTTACCTTCAATATTAAGCTTTTGCTTAGCTTCTTTATAAAATTGGAGAGGACGGTTTTCTACTAGTGCAGGCTCAGCTTCGTCCAGCTCTGGAACAATATAGTGATAGTTAGTGTTAAACCATTTCGTCATTTCAGATGCAACTGCACCTTTCGTTCCACGCGCTATATTAAAATATGTTTCTAGAGATACTTTCCCTCCAGAATAGCCAAAACGCTTTGGCACTAATCCAAACATGACAGCTGTATCAAGGACATGATCATACAAGCTAAAATCTCCAACCGGGATTAAGTCAATTCCTTGATCAATCTGCTTTTGCAGATGCTGAAGGCGAATTTGTTCCATTTGCTTCAAAAACTCGTCTTTTTCTAATTGACCTGCCCAATACAGCTCGAGGCTTTTTTTCCATTCGCGTTTTTCTCCAATTCTTGGATAACCTAAATTCGAGTTTCTTACATGGCTCATCGTTTCCTACACTCCTAATTTTTAATTTTTTCTCAAAAAAAATCTCTCTTTTCAAGTAGAAAAGAGAGATTCATACGCATAGCTAACTAGAGTTGAGACATAATGGTTTTCTCAACACGTATTCTTCACTCCCCTCTATATCCTCGTAGAGTACAAGCATATACAACAGGCAGGTCTCCTGACTTAGGTTCATCGCTTCTTATCCCTTCCCATTTCCAAATGAAATAGTGGTTCCTGATAAGCTGCTCCCCATTACAGTGGCGGGACCGTGTCGGAATTTCACCGGACTTCCCTTTTAAGCTGAGAAAAAAATTAACAGCACCTGATGCATTCGTTTATTAAATTTTTTAAAGGAAAAATAAAAGCCTCTCAAAATAAAAGAGAGGCTTGTACTCCTACTGAAGGAGTCCTCTCTTATTTGCCAAAGCAATATGCTTTGCAGGAATTAGCACCTTTTCAATAAGTAATTGAATGGTTGCCGGGCTTCACAGGGCCAGTCCCTCCACCTCTCTGAATAAGAGTTGTTAATATTTAAATGTTTTGAATTTAATAGCCATGTTAGCATGGTAAAGATAAGTTGTCAAAGAATTTTGGAAAAACACTACAAAAGTAGTGTAAGTGAAAAAGGATTAGGGGAGTTAATAAATTTATCATGAGTATAAGTAGTAGTTAAGCACGATTCTTATGATAATGATAATTACTTTCAATTAATTATTGACAATCATTTCCTGATTGCTATAATAAAAATTGTGAGTATTAGTGATAATGATTTTCAATATCATCAAGACTCACAAAGAATCAAACTTTATTGGAGATAGTTATGAAAAAAAGATATCTTATCGTCTCGCTCATTGTACTTTCAATCCTATCCTTATTTGTTGGAGTGAGCCATATTACACCGAAGGATTTGCTAAATCTGCAATCTGATGAAACTCAAATCTTTCTTATCAGCCGATTGCCAAGATTATTAGCGATCCTATTTGCAGGAGCGGGGATGAGTATTGCAGGGTTAATTATGCAGCAACTCAGCCGGAATAAATTTGTTTCCCCTACAACAGCGGGCACACTTGACGCCACTAGACTTGGGATTTTAGTGTCAATGCTGTTGTTTGCGAATGCGTCCCTTCTTGAGAAAATGATTGTAGCCTTTGTATTTGCGCTTGCCGGCACGCTTTTGTTTATGCAATTGCTCGATCGAATTAAATTTAAGGACGCAATCTTTATTCCGCTTGTTGGTTTAATGTTTGGAAACATCTTGTCTTCGATTACGACTTTTTTTGCCTATCGGGCAGATGTTATTCAAAATATGTCTGCATGGCTCCAGGGTGATTTTTCAATGATTATGAAGGGACGATATGAGCTTCTTTACATAACGATTCCATTGTTAGCGGTGGCCTATTTATTTGCTAATCGCTTTACGGTAGCAGGTATGGGGGAAGATTTTTCGAAAAACTTAGGTATGTCCTATAAACGGGTTGTGAATTTTGGACTTATTCTTGTTGCACTAATAACGGTTACCGTCGTTCTAACAGTCGGAATGATTCCATTCCTTGGATTAATAATCCCAAACATTGTTTCAATTTTTAAAGGAGATCATTTGCAAAAGACCTTGCCACATACAGCATTGCTTGGCTCCTCGTTCCTGCTTGTGTGTGACATACTGGGAAGGGTTATTATTTACCCGTATGAGATCTCGATTAGCTTGATGGTCGGAGTCATTGGCAGCGGAATCTTCCTCTATTTACTCTTTAGGAGGAAGGCGTATGCGTAATTCTATAAAAATGATCATACTCGCCGTAATAGCGATTATGTTTTGCTGCATTTATTTATTTCATGATTTAAATGGAAGCTTCGATTATGCATTGCCGCGAAGAGGAGTTAAGGTCATTGCCATGGTCTTAACTGGTATAGCCATTGCGTATGCTACAGTAGTTTTCCAAACAATTTCGCATAATCGCATTTTAACACCGAGTATTATGGGGCTGGATTCCCTGTATTTACTCATCCAAACGGTTATTATTTTCTTTTTAGGATCCAGTCATGTATTGGTCGCAAATCGGCAGTATAATTTCTTTTTATCAGTCGTGGCGATGATTGTATTTGCTTTATTACTCTACCAACTGCTTTTTAAAAATGGAAAGCGGCCGATATACTTCCTTTTGCTTGTTGGGATTATCGTAGGAACGTTTTTCTCCAGCATTTCTACTTTCCTGCAGGTGCTTATTGATCCGAATGAATTTCAAAGAGTGCAAGATAGGATGTTTGCAAGCTTTAATAATGTGAATGGTGATTTAGTATGGATTGCATTAAGCATCATCATCATCGCAATTGTAATAGGTTTTCGATCAATGAACTACTTGGACGTTATCTCACTTGGCCGTGATCATGCCGTGAACCTTGGTGTTCCATACGATCTAATTGTGAAAAGGATGCTCGTTTTAGTAGCTATTTTAATTTCCATTGCTACCGCATTAGTTGGGCCGATTACGTTTTTCGGTCTGATCGTAGCCAATTTATCGTATCAGTTTTTCAAAACCTACAGGCACACCACAATCATTACTGGTGCGATGGTCATGAGTATCATTGCGCTTGTGGGAGGTCAGTGGGTTGTAGAGCGAATCTTTACCTTCTCGACAACGCTCAGTGTCATCATTAACTTTTTCGGTGGCGTGTATTTCATATTTTTACTGCTAAAGGAGAGTCGATCTAATTGATTCAAGTCCGAGCTTTATCCAAATTCTATGGAAAAAAGCCTGTCGTTGAAAATGTGACAGTCGATATTCATCCAGGACAAATCACGTCCTTTATCGGTCCAAATGGAGCTGGAAAATCTACGCTGCTATCGATGGTTAGCCGATTAATCGAAGCGGATACGGGTGAGGTACTGATTGAAAACTCTCACGTTAAGAAAATGAAACCGAATGACTTTTCCAAGCGTGTGTCCATCTTAAAACAATCCAATTATATGAATGTACGGCTGACGATCCGTGAACTCGTGTCGTTTGGGAGGTTCCCGTATTCGAAGGGGCATCTGAATGAGGAAGATGAGAAAATGGTGGATCAAGCCATTACATACATGGGTTTAACTGATATGCAGCATGATTTTCTTGATGAATTATCTGGAGGCCAGCGTCAGCGAGCATTTATCGCCATGGTGATTGCACAGGATACGGACTATATTTTACTAGATGAGCCGCTGAATAATTTAGATATGAAGCATTCTGTCCAAATTATGAAGATTCTTCGCGGTCTTGTGGATGAGTTGGGAAAAACAGTAGTCATTGTCCTGCATGATATTAATTTCGCGTCTGTTTATTCAGACCGCATTGTAGCATTGAAGGACGGGAAAGTTGTAAAGAATGGGCCGACAAATGAAATCATTCAGTCGGATTCATTAAGAGAAATATATGATATGGATATTCCAATTAAAAAAATAAACGATTGCCGAATTTGCGTGTACTTTAACTCATAGAAAAGGGGATTAATGATATGAAAAAATGGCCATTATTTGCATTATTATTAACGGTTTTCCTCGTGCTATCTGCGTGTGGATCGAAGGAAGCTGCAAAAGAAGAGGAAAGCTCGAATTCTGGAAGCGACAAGCCAGTAGAGGAATCTGCAGAAATAAAAATTAAGCATGAACTTGATGAGGAAGAAATTGTTTTAGCAAAGACGCCTGAGAAAGTAGTAGTTTTTGATTTTGGTATTTTAGATACATTGGATGAGCTTGGTGTTCCTGTTACTGGAGTACCACAGGCAACCATTCCGCCATATTTAGAAAAATATGCTGGTTCTGAGTACACGAATGTAGGAAGCTTGAAGGAGCCCGACTTTGAGGCAATTCATGCATTAAAGCCAGATGTGATTTTCATCTCCGCACGCCAATCTGATATGTATGAAGAGTTCAAAAAAATTGCTCCAACAATTTATGTAGGAATTGATTACACAAATTATATGGAATCCTTCACACATAACATGGAAGTGATAGCACAAGTTTTTGGCAAAGAAGAACAAATGAAAACGGAATTGGAAGAAGTTAATAAGAATATAGATGCAATAAAAGGAAAAACAGGAAGCACTGATGCTAGAACATTAATTATTATGGGGAATGAAGGAAAAGTGAGTGCCTATGGACCAAGTTCACGTTTCGGTATCCTTCATGATGTGTTTGGTTACAAGCCTGCTGATGAAAAGATTGAACAATCAACTCATGGACAGAGCATTTCATTTGAATACATTTCTGAAACAAATCCAGACATTATGTTCGTAATCGACCGTGATGCAGCATTTGACAGCAATGCGAGTGTGAAGGATGCAATTGAAAATGAGCTTGTCCAAAAAACAAATGCATTCAAAAATGGTAAAATCTTTTACTTAAACGGCGGTCCATGGTATTTATCTGGTGGCGGGCTACAGTCTATGAAGCTAATGGTTGAAGATGCACAAGTAGGTGTAGAATAATGTTTTACCAGATTAAGCAAATGGTTGTGAAGGAGGGCTTTTCTGATACAGTGGTGGAGCGCTTCAGTGGTGAGGGACTCATTGAGAAGCAGCCGGGCTTTGTCGACCTTCAAGTTCTAGTCAAAAATGTACGCCGTGGTGACGAGGAAGTATTAGTCCTTGTCAGATGGGAAACTGAAGAGGATTGGAAGAACTGGGAGAAGAGCCCCGAGCATATTGCAGGACACAGAGCGAAAGCTGGAAAGCCAAAGCCTGATTATATAATCGAGTCAAGCCAAAATGTGTATACTGTGGCGGTTAGTAAGTAATTAATAAATAAAGATGAGGCGCCTAATCATTTAGGTTGCCTCATTTTTTGGATTCTCAAGAGAAATGGAAGCAGGTAACTTCTCTAATTTCTTTTTTTGAAAATAAAATTAACCGATACTTACTTTAGTCTAACTCTCTTTAACCGAAGGGAATTCAACACAACAGAAACGGAACTAAAAGCCATGGCTGCCCCTGCAAGCCAAGGAGCCATGTAACCAAGCATGGCAAGTGGGATCATCATAATATTATAGAGAAAAGCCCATAGAAAATTTTGTTTAATATTAGTCATCGTTTTTTTGCTAATGAGGATTGCGTCAACGACTCGATTTAGATCATCTTTGATAATGGTCATATCACCTGATTCAATGGCCACGTCTGAACCTGTTCCAAGTGCAATTCCGACATCGGCAACAGCTAATGCAGGTGCATCATTAATGCCATCTCCAACCATTATGACCTTGTTTCCTTTTTGTTGTAATGTCTGTATGATTTCAGCTTTATGCTGGGGCATGACTTCAGCCCTTAATTTATGGATTCCTGCTTTTTTTCCTACAGCCATTGCGGTATGCCGATTATCGCCTGTGAGCATGATTACCTCTAACCCCATCTTCTTTAATCTAGTTACAGCTTTAACAGATGTTGATTTTATTTCATCTGCAACAGCGATGATTCCGGAAAACTGAGAATCAATAAAGGCAATCATGACAGTTTTTCCTTCCTGCTCTAGCTTGGTTACTAGAGTGGCTGATTTTGGAGGGATGGAGATATCATTTCTTTTAAAATATGCCGGGCTGGCAATGACAACCTTTTGATTGTTTACTGTTGCTCTGATTCCATATCCTGGAATTGAAAGGACTTGTGACACACTTGGAAAAATAGAGATTTCCCTTTTCGCCCTCTGGACAATTGCTTTAGCAATAGGATGGTCGGAAATGCTCTCAACAGCCCCAACGGTCTCTAAGAAAGCCCGTATGCTTAAATATTCGCTATAAATGTCGGTCACATGAGGCTGTCCTTTTGTAATGGTCCCGGTTTTATCGAAGACAATGATATTATTTTTCCCTAATAATTCAAGAAATCTTCCTTCTTTAAAAAGGATTCCAAGCTGTGCGGCCCTTCCGCTTCCGACCATAACAGAAGTTGGAGTGGCAAGCCCAAGCGCACAAGGACAAGCGATAATGAGAACAGCGATCGTTTTTTCTAAAGCCTCTTTTAAATCACCTGGCTGAAAGAGGGAATACCATGCGGCAAATGTAACCGAAGCAATGGCAATGACAATTGGAACAAATAGGGCTGTAATATGATCTGCTATATATTGAATAGGTGCTTTTGAAGCTTGAGCTTCCTCAACGATCCGAATAATTTGTGACAGGGCAGTATCAGAATTTCTTTTTGTTGCTCTTATCTTTAATAACCCATTTTGATTGATTGTCCCAGCATAGACATCGTTGCCAATGTTTTTCTCAACGTGTATGCTTTCACCGGTTAACAGTGATTCATCCATGACGGAATGCCCGTCGATTACTTGTCCATCGATCGGCACCTTCTCCCCAGGCCTTAGAACGATAATATCTCCAGGTACAATTTGCTCAATCAGTCTATTTTCTTCTCTCCCGTTTATATAGACAGTGGCTGTTTTCATTTGTAATTGATAAAGCTTTTTGATTGCTTCTGTCGTCCGTAATTTTGTTTTTGCCTCGAGCAGTTTTCCTAAGAGAATGAATGTAATAATAAAGGCACTTGTCTCATAGAACAAGTCGACCGGCTGGGCCTGATGATAGGTTTTCAAGGTTGTAAAGGTTAGATAATGGCTGTAAAAAAAGGCTGCGGACGTACTTAATACGACCAATACATCCATATTTGCACTTCTATTTCTTAAGGCTTTCCATGCTCTTTCATAAAATTCTGCCCCAATGAAGAATTGAATGGGAATCGTAATTGCGAACTGAAAAAGGGGATGAATAAACAGATCAGGAACTTTGATGAAGGAAGCCCAATGGAAGTGGGCGAACATAGCCCATGCCATCGGAAGAGTAAGCAAGGCTGAAAAGACGAATTTCCATTGAAGTCTCCTAATCTCTATATTTTTGTTCTGTTCAGAGGAGCGGTTTTGGCTGACTTCCTTTGCTTCAAACCCAATTTTGTTTATTTTTTGAATGATGTCAGAAACGCTTGTCCGGTTTTTTTCAAACGAGACACGGCCTTTTTCAGTTGTTAAATTGACCGATATGTCTGTCACTCCATCTATTTTTGAAACAGATTTTTCGATACGAGTCGTACAGGCAGCACAATGCATGCCTTTTACTTCAATATGTGCGGTTTCGATCATAGCCGGGCCCCACTCCTTTCCTTCATCAATATTATTCATTCTATTAAAATCGATTTGTATTTAGAACGAATGGCAGCAGAGCTGGTAAAAGCCTGTATTAATTTTTTTCTCCCATATGCAGTGCGGCTTTTAATGAAATTTTGTGAATACCTAGCATTAGAATGCCTGCCATGAGTTGATCAAGCCTAGTATTGACTAAGGGAGGAAAAAGTGTATGAGAACTAGAATGAGAGGGTAAACAAAGTTTTGTCATTAATTGAGTTAAAAACGGATTATTCATCCCATCAATTAAAGCATTGAGGATAAAAACTGAGCAGGCTGGCAATAAAAGAAGTCCGCTTAGGAAAGCATAACGTTTTTTAGTCTCGCTATATGTCCGTAGTTTTTTAAACGGTGAGGTAATGGGCCACCACATACGAAAGGCTAAGATAAATAGTAAAAAGAAATAACTATTATGAATGGCAGGATGATCAGAGATAAGGCTTAATATTGTTGGTAAATGATACATGGAAAATAGGATTGCAAAAATAAAGAGTGCCACGATAGGTTTTACAAAAAGAAAAGACCTGACTAGGATAACCGTCCACAATAGCTGATAAACGGGCTTTGGAATCCCTAATAATAATAATGGTGGAATAATAAAAAATAGAATGCTCATTTGGATCATATGCAAGCTGAATGAGAGGTGGCTAATGGCTGCAAAGGGGCTCCCAACTATCAAGACAAGTAAGCCTAGGCTGGAAAGAAAAAGAAATGGCTGCTTTTGAAGCATTGTGAATTTAGTCGTTTGTCTTACGAGTATTGTGTATAAAACGGCGATAAAGACGGCAGTCATTAATATAGGAATATTCCATTCTAATTCATTTCTAATTAATAATAAATAATCAAACATGCTTTTCCTCCTCATATCAGGATGAAATAAAATAAATTGGGGGCATTGCTGAAAAGCTTATATGATTATGGATATGATTTCTGATTATTATACATACCAAACCTTTAAACAAAGTTCACTACACACTTTCATAATTCCAAAAAATAACATAAAATATTATAAAAGTGTTTCCAAGGAGAAGTGAAGATGAATACACTCATAAATACGCTTCAAAAGAAAAGAGTTAAGGTAACGAAGATTCCGAAATGGGGCACGTATTTACGGAATCAATGGGAGGAGAATTTTGCTAGTCATCTTAGTGAGGACGAGAAGGGTAAAATTCATTTGCATGACAAAGGTAAAAGCAGTGGATTCTTATGGCATATTTTCAGCTATGAAACAAAGGAATGCTTGAAAGAAGAACAGGCAAATGAAGCATTTAATCAATTACAAAAGCAGGCATGTTATGTTTTTCATCAGCATTCAAATGATGCGATAATCATTGAAAATGTATCTAAAATTACTGCTGAAGACTTTGAAAATGAACAGGATATTTATGTAGTGGATAAGGAATTTGCCTGGACTTACGTCAATACACACGAAAAAGGATTGTGCGGTCCATACTTTTCGTGGAAACAGGGAAGGTAATATTTTCAAATTAAAAGAGGGATCATATGCAGTTGTTTATCAAAAGGATAAGTCGAAACGAGGCAGTCGAAATCCTAAACTGGAAATACCCAGCACCTTATAATTTTTACAATAATGAAGAAAACGAGGAATCTATAAGGGAGTTATTAGGAAGCTCGTATTCAGTTGTCATTGACGAAAATGGTCGATTAATAGGCTTCTTTTGTACTGGGGATTCTGCCCAGGTGCCTGCTGGGACAAAGTATGGTGCCTATTCAGAAACATGTACTGATATTGGGCTTGGAATGAAGCCCGAGTTAACAGGGCAGGGAATGGGATATGCATTCTTTTCTTTTATCCTAAGGCATATCCATGGCGCATATAAGGAAGTTCCCCTTCGCTTAACGGTGGCGAAGTTTAATGATAGGGCGATACGCCTTTATGAAAAACTTGGTTTTAAGAGGAAAATAGAATTTAGTAATGGGTCTACCGCATTTATGACGATGATAAAAGATTCATAGGAGTGCTAAAGTGATTTATTTACCAATTAAATTTGTAAAAACCATTAAAGATGTGCATAAGGAAAAAGGGGAGAAGTGGTTACTTGAGTTTCAAGAGCTTATTCATGAATGTGAGGAGCGGCGGCATTTAAAAATCATGCCGCCGTTTGATTTGTCCTATAATTTTGTGGCGCCTGCTATTTGATGGATTGGAAGTAGTCATCAAGCTAACTGTTCCGAGTGAGGAATTTCTTTCTGAAGTAGAGGCCCTCGTTCTATTTAACGGCCATGGTATGGTTAGGATCGTAGATGTTGATAGGATAAAAGGAGTTCTACTACTTGAAAGATTAAAGCCTGGCACGACCCTTGCCTCACTTGAGAATAATGAGGAAGCTGCTTATATTGCTTCTCAAGTCATGAAAAAGTTATGGAGCCCGGCTCCCAAATCTGTTCACATTCCGCATTTTAAAGAGAGAGGAATAAGTTTAGACAAAATTTATAAGGATAATCCTGAAGGACTCGGACCCATCACGAAAGAAATGCTGCAAGAAGCGACTGAAATCTTTAGGAAATTGGTGGAAACCCAGACCGAACGCTTTCTGCTCCATGGTGATTTACATCATTATAATATTTTAAGGACAGGCACCGATTCTTGGCTAGCCATTGATCCTAAAGGGCTAATTGGAGATAGAGAATATGATGTGATTCAATTTTTACTAAATAAACTGCCAGATGATCAAATCATTGAAGTAATAGAAAAACGCATTGATATCTTTGTAAAGGAACTGAACTTAGATAAAAATAGAATTCTATTATATGGCTCTTCTCATGCCGTTCTTGCAACATGCTGGTCTATTCAGGATAGTGGAACCTACGATGAAGGTTTCTTCAAAGCGATCCATGTGTTTAAGGATTTAAGAAGAAAATTGGAGATTGGCTGATTGATTGCCTAGAATTGGCCAAAACCAATTCTGATTCCCGTTGATTGTATTCATTGTTGTTTTTAGAAATAAAATGCAATGCTTGATGCCTGTTGATAGTGTCTTTTGCTAATCCCGGTCACCAAAAGGAGGTGTGATTCCCGTTCGTTGCAAATATTCGTTGAAGCGGTAATCAGATGCAAGATCTGATGCCCGTTGATCGTATCTTTTGCT
>NZ_JBALNX010000042.1:76250-108248 GCF_036962035.1 Bacillus sp. JJ1773 | reverse complement strand
AAGCGGTAATCAGATGCAAAATCTGATGCCCGTTGATAGTATCTTTTGCTGTTCTCGGTCACCAAAAGGAGGATGTGATTCCCGCTGATAGCAAATATTCGTTGAAGCAGTAATCAGATGCAAAATCTGATTCCCGCTGATTGTATTTTTTGCTTTTCTCAGTCACTAGATTTAATGAAAGATACCCAAGATGTGTATTTCTTGCAGTTGCCGGTCAACAAATTTGTTTTTTGATCGCCTCTGAAAAAATACAAATGCTTCACTAAACCATCAAATTTCGCTGACAAACTATAAAAAACCAGCATTTTATAGAAAATCTAATCGAAAAATGCCTATAATAATAGAAAAACCATCTGAAGGAATTAAAAATGAAGAAAAAATATATTTGGCTCACAGCAGCTATTGTGTATTGTATAGCTATTTTTATAACAACGGCTTCTCCTGCTTCGACTGGTGGAAATACGTTAATGATAATTGCAGATATTTTCAATCTATCTGAGGGTCAGGCTAGTATGATCAACGTCATATTTAGAAAGCTTGTGCATTTATCAGCATTTGGGGTGCTTGCTATATTGTTTTACAATAGCTTTGAAAAGCATCGATTTATACAAGCATGGCTATACACAACGATCTATGCAGCATCCGATGAAATTCACCAGGCTTTTCTCCCAGACCGGACAGGCGCAATTGTGGATGTTGGAATTGATTCCATTGGTGCGCTGATTGCTTTGAGTATAATAAAAATGGCTACCCTCAGAAGAAGGTAGCTATTTATTTATTATTGAGTTGGACTTTCTTGTTTAGCCTGAGAAGAATGTTTTGGTAAATGCCTTTTTATAGAAAAAATAAGTTCTGCAAATAAATAAATTGCAACAAAAGGGCTAAGCCAAATCCAATAATGATTAATCGCTTCATAAATGGAGGTTAATGCTGGATGGATCCACTTTAAACAAATGAGGGATAAAAAAATCCAGCAAATTGAAAAGGATAAACAAATATGTCCATGCAGCTGCAATGGGATATTTGAGTAATCCCACCACCGGCGATGGAAGTAAGTATGAAGTAAATAGCCGCTAACATACTCAATCAATGTTGGAATGGCTAGACAGAGGAAAAGAGCGATTAACCAATTTGTATCCTGTGAAATTAACAAAACCAAAAGCACTGGTGTAAATCCATACATAGGCTTAAAGGGGCCACTAAAAAACCCCACTTTAAAAAATCTCCTCGTTGTAACGAAGCTATAGCTGTTTTCTAACAGCCAGCCTAAAAATGAGTACACCATAAAGTAAAATAAAAGACTATGAGCACTAAAAACTTCTAACGTATTTACCAATTAGCAAACCCCTTTCAAGATGACAAATTCATCCTATAGGCTTCGCTAAATTTCCTTTAATATACAATTTCTTCTAAAGTGCGGAGAACTTTTTCCTTAAACAATTTTCTTCCGAATATAGCCTGATAAAAGATCAATGCATGTGACCATGACAATGATGCCTAATAGAATAATCCCAACACGATCCCAGTCACGGGAGCTTAGTGCAAAAATAAGCGGCGTGCCAATCCCGCCTGCCCCAATAATGCCAAGGATAGCAGCGGATCTTACGTTAATTTCAAAACGATATAAAGTATAAGACAAAAATCCAGGCATGACTTGCGGGAGGACGGCGAACCAGAGAATTTGCATGCGGTTTGCTCCGGTAGCTGTCAAAGCTTCTGCAGGACCTGGATCAACATTTTCAATTTCTTCCGAGAAAAGCTTTCCTAACATCCCGATTGAGTGCAAACCTAAAGCGAGTACACCAGCAAAGGACCCTGGACCAACTGCTTTAATGAACATAATCGCCATGACGATTTCTGGAAATGTCCTAACAAAGCTGAGGATGAATTTCCCTGAATGTGAAAGGCTTTTCCCCTTGCTCATATTGGCGGCAGCCCAAAAGGCAAACGGCACGCAGAGGAAGGCTGAAATAAATGTTCCTAAAATCGCAATGGCGAGTGTATCAAGCAGACCCCGCAATAAATCCTCTCCATCTGGTAAATAGACATAGTCCCAATCGGGGCTGAAAATTCCTGAAAAAATGGCTTTCGATACTTGAGCAGCTGTTTCTTTTACCCCTGTAATCGGCATGCCGGAAAAGGCCCAAATATAAATAAGGGCTAATGCGAGATAGATGATCCATTGACGAATTGGTTTTTTCGGCGGTTTCACAATGTTTCTAGATGTTTGGCTCATATTAATTTCTCCCGTAATTTAGTACTCATGTAGTCGATTATTAAAACAACGACTAATGTGAAAATAATAATAGAGCTTGTTTTATCATATTCAAAGAATCCGAGTGTGCGGTCATAATAGAGTCCAATTCCTCCGGCACCGACAAGTCCCAATACAGCTGCCGCCCGAATGTTTACCTCAAATGTATAAAGCACATAGGAAATATAATAGGGAAGAACTTGCGGAACGACTCCAAAAAAGATCCATTGAACCTTGTTTGCGCCAACAGCAGTCATGGCTTCAAGTGGCCCAGGATCAATGGCCTCAATCGCTTCATATGTTAATTTTGCCACTAGGCCAATTGAGAAAATCGTCAACGCTAAAATACCTGGAAGTGGTCCTAAGCCGAAAATTGATACGAAAATGGCTGCTAACAGCAGGTCAGGAATCGTCCGAATTAGATTCAGGACAAAACGAACAGGATGGTATAACCATATGTTACGAACAATGTTGATCGCAGAAAAAATCGCAATCGGAATGGCGATGAGGGCACCAAAGGTTGTCCCAATTAATGCCATTCGAATCGTTTCAAGCATTGGCTCGACAATTTTTCCGAAGTAAGACCAGTTTGGAGGAAGCATTTGCGCAAGCAGCTCGACCATGTTAGGAGCACCGATGACGAGCTCAGTAATGGTTGAATTTGTTTGGACTGCACTTCCGAAAAGCAGCAAAATAATAATAAAAATGGTTAAATAGGTTTTTAGTTTACGTGGAGGCTCAGGCAGGACCCTCTTCTGTGGCTGACTCAGCATACATTTACCTCTAATAGTTCATCCTTCTTAATAGGGCGGCCATAAATTTCCGAGAATGCTTCATCGGTCGCCTTTTCAACAGGCCCGTCAAATACAACCTCTCCTGCCCGTAATCCGATAATTCTTGTTGCGTATTCTCTTGCTAAATCAATAAAATGAAGATTCACAATGGTCGTTATTCCGAATTCCTGGTTAATTCTTTTCAGATCATCCATGACTTGCTTAGTTGTTAACGGGTCAAGCGAGGCTACAGGCTCATCTGCCAAAATGATTTTTGCTTCCTGAGCTAACGCACGGGCAATGGAGACACGCTGCTGCTGTCCACCGGAAAGATCCGTTGCTCGGGAATAAGCTTTTTCAAGAATATTGACGCGTTCTAAAGCATCGAATGCCAGATTTACATCTGCTTTTGGAAAAAGCCCGAGAATCGTACGCCAAGTTGAATGATAGCCAACACGCCCCGAAAGTACATTTCTCAATACCGAAGAACGCTTCACTAAATTAAAGCTTTGAAAAATCATGCCGATGTCACGGCGGATTCGGCGTAAATTCGACCCAGTTGCTGTCGTAATCGATTTGTTATTGATAAAAATTTCGCCTTCAGATATATCAATCAAACGATTGATTGAACGCAATAGGGTTGATTTTCCCGCACCTGACAAGCCAACAATGACGACAAATTCACCTTCATGAATCTGTAAATCAATGTTGTTTAATCCTTTCACACCATTATGGTATGTCTTGGAGACGTTTTTAAATTCAATCACTTTTATTCCACCTTTAGTTATTTAATCAAAAAATGCCATACCAGTTATTAACCCTTCACTGGCTGGCATTTTTGGCTTACTACATTACTCGGTTTTCACTCTTTCTGCATAATCGCGAACAATATCAAACACTTTATCTTCAGATGATGTATAGCCTTCATGGGAGTAAATGTCTTTAATGATGGCATGGCCTTCTTCATCCTTGCCAATTTCAATAAAGGCATCCTGAATTTTTTTTGTCCATTCTTTACTCATATCGGAGCGGATTGAAATCGTATCGTTTGGAATTGGTTCTGTGAAATGAAGAACTTTTGTCTCTTCGAATACACTTGGATAATCGCCTTTTACAATATTACGTGCATCTTGGAAAATAACAGCCGCATCAACATCGCCGTTCAATAATGCGATTACAGCTTGGTCATGTCCTTTAACAGTGATCCCTTCAACGTCCGTAAGCGGATCAATCTTTTCATCCATTAAGGCAGCTGCGGGCCAAACATAACCTGCTGAAGATGTAACGTCTTGGAAAGCAATTTTCTTTCCTTTCAAATCTTTCACGCTTTTGATATCAGAATCTGCTTTTACAATAAACATAGATTTATAGAAATCCACTAATTTATCATTAGGTGCACCCGTTTCATCGTTAACACCGAAGCGTTGTGCTTGCAAAATAACATTTGCAGCCTCTTTTTCATGGGCTTGTACATATGCCGTTGGAGGCAAAAAGCCAACGTCTACTTTTTTCGATGCCATTGCTTCAACAATCGTGTTGTAGTTAGTTGATACACTTACTGTTACAGGAATTCCTAGCTTGTCCTTAAGCAAACCTTCTAATGGTTTAGCTTTTGCTTCTAATGTGTCTGCATTTTGCGATGGTACAAATTGAACAGTTAAGCTTTCAGGGGTGTAATCTCCGCCAGATGTTTTGTTTGAGCCGCATGCACTTAAGATGGCCGTTGTTAGAGCAAGAGATAGGCCAATCGTTGCCAATTTCTTAAACATTTCAGTTACCTCCAAATGGAAAAAGGATATTTTACGATTTGAATTATAGCAAACGATATGGATAGTTCTGTAAAAATGGTGTTAAATAATGTAAATGTTTGGTGTGGTTTGTTGTAAAATAAATTTACATGAAAGAACTACCTATATAATCAAAGTGGAAGTAATTAGAGGGGATGTGAAGTGGAAGCCATGGATAATGAACGCTGTGAGCTTATTATTATGGAAACTAGTGATCTGCACGGAAATGTGTTCCCGATTAATTACAGGGATAATGAAGAAGTGAATGCAGGGCTAGCAAAGATTGCTGCACTGATTAAAAGTGAGAGAGAAAACAATCAATACTCCCTTTTAATAGACAATGGGGATGTCATTCAGGGGACGCCTTTAACATATTATTATGCAAAATTCCTTCCAGAAAAGATAAATCCGCTTATAAGCCTGCTAAATGATTTAAATTATGATTGTGCTGTAATTGGAAATCATGAGTTTAATTACGGTTCCGAAATATTACAGGCAGCGGTGGACGAGTCCCAGTTCCCGTGGTTATCGGCCAATATATTAAGAGAAGGAACGAAGGAAAGTGCATTTGGTCCTCCGTACATAGTGAAGGAGTTTGAAAATGGGCTGCGTGTTGCTGTTCTAGGAATTACGACACATTATATTCCGAATTGGGAAAACCCAAGGCATATTGTGGGACTCCAATTTAAAGATGCGTTAGCTAGTGCAAAAAGGTGGGTTAATTTTATTCAAAAGCATGAACAGTATGATTTGCTTGTCGTTTCCTATCATGGAGGATTTGAACGGGATCTATCCAACGGGGAGCCTGGAGAAGCCATGACTGGAGAAAATCAGGCTTATGCGATATGCCATGAAATTGAAGGAATTGATATTTTGCTGACGGGTCACCAGCATCGAATGATTGCGGATACTTTGAACGGAGTGACAGTCGTTCAACCCGGCTACAATGGACAGGCTTTAGGTAAAGTGAAAGCTTATTTTGAAAAAATCGAAGGGAAATGGGTATTTAAAAGCTGCTCGTCACAGCTTATAGAGGTTGACCATTCTGTTCAAGCAGATCCTCATATCTTGAAAATGACTGAAGAGTATGAGAAGGACACTCAAATTTGGCTTGATCAGCCAATTGCCAAAATAATAGGGGATATGACGATTTCCAGCGCATTAGAATTAAGATTAGGAGATCATCCTCTTATTGAATTTTTTAATTATGTGCAAATGGATGCATCAGGCGCAAGGATTTCCTCTACTGCTTTATTTGATAATCGCTCTCGTGGTTTTCAGGAACAGGTGACAATGAGGGACATCGTTTCAAATTATATTTATCCGAACACGTTGAAGGTCATTCGAATCACTGGGCAGGATATGAAGGATGCTTTGGAGATTTGTGCATCGTATTTTATGCTTGATCAAGATGGTGAGGTCCAGGTCAATCCTGCCTTTGCTGAACCGAAGCCCCAACACTATAACTACGATATGTGGGAAGGAATTGAGTATGAGTTTGATATAAGAAACCCTATTGGGGAGCGTGTCGTTAAATTAAGTAATAAGGGAGATCCTGTTCAGATGAAAGGTGAATATGATGTCGTCATGAACAACTATCGAGCCGGCGGGGGTGGAAACTACAATATGTTCAAAGATAAGCCTGTCATCAAAGAAATTCAGACAGATATGACAGAGTTAATCGCTAACTATATGATGAAAAGGAAAAAGATCTATGCCTCCTGTGATCATAATTGGAAGGTTGTTTGGTGATCGGATGAAACACTCTAGGTAATATATTGTGAATTTAAAAGACTGTAGACAAGCTCGATTTTACTGAGTTTGTCTACAGTCTGACACGGTATTAAAATTCACAAAAGTAACTTAGTGATACTTCTATTGTAGTTTTTCAACCTTGTAGCCTTTATTTTTAAGTAACTGGATAACGCTCATATCGCCAAAGTAATGTCCTGCACCTACGACGACAAAATAAGTTTCTTTCGTACTTCCTGTTAAGTACTGTTCAATTTTATTCGCCATTCCAATATTTCTATTATCAAGCAGTTCAGTCATATATGTTTGGTATTCTGGGCTATCGTCTGGAACGTTAAAGAGTAAATTTTCAATTGCGTCATCATCACTATATTGCCAAGCTTTTATTAGGGCATCTAGTTCGCCGCTGCTATCAACTTTTAGGGAATCTTCAAGCAGTTTTATTTGCACATTTTCAGAAAAGCTGTCCATCATATTTAATTGGAACTCTGCTCCCTCTAACTCAATAATTTTTTTACCACCCGCTTTAGATAAGAAATAAAAATCAATTCCTAATTCAGGTTTATATTTAGGATCAGTTATTTTTAAACTTTCTAAAATCATATTAAAATACCAAGGTTCAAAATGCTTGAGTTCGTTAAAATCGGCACCCAAACTAATAAAAATATCTTTTAGTTTCGTGTAAAGCTCCTCCGAAATATGATCCTCAATTGTTGAACCATCAGCATAGATAGCTTTTTCAAGGATGGATTGTTGAAGTTCAAGGGGATTTAAATTAAGAATATCTGCTTCAACAACTAAATATTTTGATTCATCAAAAGCCTTCATTATTTTAGAGTTTAAAGGATAAAAGTCTTCAATACCTAAATGAATTGAACCTAGCATGTAAACAGTGTTGCCACTTTTTTCTGCTTTCCAAAGGAATCCACCCTCATTTTCCGCAACCTGTTCCTTTTCACAGCTGGCAGCTTTAACCTCAGCTAATTTCCTTTTGGAAGGGGTCTCATATTTTATTGCACTATCTTTTTTTACATAATAGCCTCCACCTACTCCATAAATGTCACCACCAGAATGGTTCTTAAAGGAATAGACTCTATATTCACCCTTTACAGGTAGTGTCTTGTGAGCCTCAAGCTTATTTTCTTTCAAAGAGAATAACTTAGCTTCTTTAAGGATGGTGATTTTACCTAGTTGACCACTCTTAAGTTCTGTTTTCCCCCACATAATCTTCTTAGGAACACAATCCTTACTACTCTCCGATGCCGCAAAAGCCGTATTAACTGAAAAGGATGAAACTACGAGCAATGTAGCAATGAAAAGCATAGCTGCATTTTTAAATATCTTTTTCAAAGTATTTCTCTCCTCTCTAATAAAGTATTCGTTAATAGAAAAACCAATTATATGTAGTATAGTAAACTATTAACAAATTAATAATACCTTAATTTAGGAGGTGACTCAACAAAGTAAAAAAGCCTATAGATAAAGTCCTTTTCGGAAGAGTCTATAAGCTTTTTTAATATTATTTACTATTAACCTTGCACACTTTCCTTTTCATAAACCGGTACCCAGCCCTCTTCTGTTACGAAAATACGGACAGCGACTACTTTTCTATCATCAGCAAGTGTGAAATAATGGCGAATATTTTCTGGAACAGAGATCAAATCGCCAGGGTTTAAATGCACTTCAAAAAAGCGCTCATCCTTACCTTGAATAACGAAAACTCCATGTCCGCTTGCGATAAAGCGCACCTCATCATCTGTATGATGGTGTTCTCTTTGGAAGTTTTTCAGAAGCTCATCAAGCTTAGGGTTCGAATCGGATAAAGAAATAACATCGGCTGTTTTGTAGCCGCGGCGTTCTGAAATACTGTCGATTTCTGCCTTGAAGGCCTTTAGAATTCCGTTTTTCTCATCTACGCTAAGATCAAATTTTTCCCGAAGATTTTCCGGTAGTTTTTCAATATCCCACTGCTCGTAAATAACTTCTTGCTGCTCTAAAAATGCTGCAACCTCGTTTTGATTTTCAATTACTTCATTTGTACCTTGAATTGTAATTGTTGCCATCTGAAATCTCCCTCTCTTATTTAAAATTTGATTTAGCATTAATCAATGCTAGTTGATATTGAAATAGAAATTCACATGCTTCTAATAGTTTCTTAGCTTCAAAGCCATCCTTGCCCCAAACGGTAATGCCGTGGTTTCGAATAAGGACGACTCCATTATCAGCATGAATATGCTCTTGGAATTCTTCCGCTAAAGCAGGTATATGGGCATGGTTATGAATAATGGGGATAGTTAGCTCAGCATCCTCTTCCCAAAGATCAAACGCCTTGATTAATTCTTGAGATTGAAACGTTACTTTCCCTTCATCACCATATAGCTCTGAGATAACATTGTTCGCTACTGTATGAACATGAAGACTGCAGCCCGCTAAAGTTTTTTGAAAAACAGCGCAATGCAATAGCGTTTCGGCAGATGGTTTCAGATGTGTTTCTTCAACTGCTTTGCCTTCTCGGTCGACTAGAAGGAAGTCTTCGAGAGTTCTTTTCCTTTTATCCTTCCCGCTTGCTGTTACGAGAAACTGCAATGGATCAGCGTTAACCTTGATGGCAAGATTGCCGCTAGTCCCCATGAACCAGTCCCTTGCAGCCAATTCATCCTTAATATCAGCTAATTCATTCCATTTGGATACGACTGCACTCATACTTTCACATCCAATCGAGATTCAATGATGTCAATACAGTCTTGGAAACGCTCGAAAGGCTCGTAAGGGATATTCAATTCCTTGCACTTTTCAATGAGATAATCCCTGGCAATAACAACATCTGCAAGCTTCGCGGCTTCAAGATCCGTGATGGAATCCCCGATCACGATGCTCGTGTTTTCCCCGGATGCCAGATTTCGAATAATCGATGGCTTACAGCAGCCACAGCCTTTATTTGAGCAATCATCATCACACTCATGAGGGAATACAATTCGAATGTTTTCACCGGAAAAATCAGCTTCATTACAATAAATTTTTTCAAAAGGTCCAAATGCCTCAAGGACAGGATGTACGAAAAAATCGATCCCGCCGCTCACAATATAAAGTGGAATATTTGCTTCTCTAGTAAACTGAACAAATTCAGCAAAGCCTTCTCGAATTACAGCATCCTTCAGTACGAATGAGATGATTTCCTCTTTTTTCGAAGAGGGAAGAAGAGAGAACAGCTTGCCGACCCCTTCCTGAATGGAAACCTTTTGACCTAATATGTCATCCTTGATGGCGTCCCATTCCGGCGGGGCGAATTCTCTCATTATATTAACGATGTTATCTTTATTCGTAATTGTCCCATCGAAGTCGCAGAAAATCACTGGATTCTTCATTTTGAACCTCCCCATAACTCAAGGGCTATTTTCAATTCTTGATGTTCTTCTGCAGCGTTGGCCAAATTTTTACCTGCTAGAACAGCGTCAACTGCCTGTCTAAATGCCTTTCCACCGCCTGCTGCTCCGTGAGGGTGACCGTGGACGCCGCCCCCAGCGTTGATTACGCAATCTTTTCCATAGTCGTCCATTAACAGAGGCACTAGCCCAGGATGGATGCCCGCAGATGGTACTGGAAACGCCCGTTTTACAGCAGCTTCTTCAGTCAGCTTCTCACCGATTGCCAGTGCAGCATTCTTTTCAAGAGCTACACTGCCATACGGAGAAGGGAATAAGGAAAAGTCAGCACCCGCATATCGTGTTAGCTTGCCAAGTACAAGCTGACTTGCTACCCCGTAAAAAGCTGATGAGGTGAAGGCACCGCTATAAGCTGGATGTGCCATAAGCGGAAGCTGAACCTCCTCATCCTCCGCAAGCTCCTGGAGGACATCCAGCCCATACGTATGAACGTTAAATAAAAGGGCATCAGCACCAAGATCCTTAGCTCTTTTTGCTTTATCTCTTAATTCGGAAGTCCGGCCTGTCAGGTTTACGGCATAAAGGGTACGATGGCCAGTTTCCTCATAGACCTGCTGTAAAACCTCTTTACTTCTTAAAATTCTTTGTTCAAATGGAGTTAGTAGATTTTCAAATAGGATTTCATCATCCTTCACAAGATCCACTCCGCCAAGAGCCTGCTCCTTCAATTGAGCTGTTAAATATTCGATGTCTCTTCCGATAACTCCCTTGAAAATACTCATGGTTAGTGGTCGATCATAAACATTTAATGTCTTCCGAATGCCTTCAATTCCAAAGCGCGGGCCAGGAAATCTGCTTAATAGGTCTGAACTAAACTCTAAATCAAGCAATTTGACTTCTCCATCTAAGGAAAGCTTTCCGAAAACCGTTGTTAAAATAGCTGGTAGATCTGCTGAAAAATTCGCACTTGGATAAGCAATTTTTACTTTGCTTAAAATATCATTTTGTTTAACAGGATGGCGCGTGTTCGAGAATTCCTCGACTGAGATGACGCGTCCTTTATGTTTCTTCAGCTGCTCCTGCTCAAGCAGCGGCAAATCTGTCCATGAGCCGATCGTTAAGCCAAGTGCAATCCCTTCCGCTTTTTTCTCAAAGGATCCTGGCTTGCCAAATAGCTGGTAGGTAGCGATGATTTCACTCATATTCGAATCATCCTCCTTTTTAAAGTTAGTATTCTCTATAAAAAAATAAAACCTCTTCAAATAAGAAGAGGTCAATAGACAAACATCTTCTTATTTCTCAGCATGAAAGCTGCAAGAATTAGCACCGTGTCAAATCGTTTGATCGGTTGCCGGGTTTCATCGGGCTCGTCCCTCCACCTGCTCTTAATAAGAAAAATATATTCAATTAATTTACATTTCAAAAGTAACTGCCTTTTATTATTGCACCGCTTAAAAATTCTGTCAATAGGTTAATTTTAAGTGCAAGTTTTAATTTTTATCGTAAAAGTCGTGGGGAGGAGTTCGGCGTAAAACTATATAACCCCATTTGTCAGGTGAGAATGTGGCAAAAGGTAGTTAAGAAGTCTTTATAACGCCAATCAGCAGGTGAAAATGTGGGTGAAGGTAGTTAAGAAGTCTTTATAACGCCCTTCGATAGATGAAAATGTGGGTGAAGGTAGTTAAGAAGTCTTTATAACGCCCTTCGATAGGTGAAAATGTGGGTGAAGGTAGTTAAGAAGTCTTTATAGCGCCCATCGTCAGGTGAGAATATGGCTGAAGGTAGTTAAGGAGCATTCATAACTCCTATCGACAGGTGAAAATATGGCTAAGGTAGTTAAAAAGGCTCTATAATGCCATTAACCAAGAAAAAACAACGCATACGGTAGTTATGAAAATTAATCCGGGGTAATGCAAGATAATAAAATAAATTTAGAAAAAGGTGGTTGACATTTTCCAGAAACGCATGCTAACATTCATTTCAAGCAAACTAACGTGAATATGTTAAATACTCTTATCATGAGCAGGCAGAGGGATTTGGCCCGATGAAGCCCAGCAACCGACCGTAATACCGTTGTGAAACGGGGCGCTACTTTAGCGCCGGGATTTTCCCGCAAGGCACGGTGCTAATTCCAACGGAAAGGAAACTTTCTGAGAGATAAGAGGCAGAGAATTTGTATTCGTAAGCCTCTTTCGTGATGAGAAAGAGGCTTTTTATTATTTTCATAGATAGGGTGAGAAAAGATGACAATTTTACAAAAGAAACAGTATGAGCCGTTGACTGATGAGACAGCGGTGAAGCTTGCGAAAGAGCTAAATCTATTTTCTGAAGGTTCAGTATTGAACTGTCGCGAAATTGGAGATGGCAATCTGAATTATGTATTCCATATAACTGACTCAATAAATGAAAAAGGCGTTATTATCAAGCAAGCGCTCCCTTATGCAAAGGTAGTGGGGGAAAGCTGGCCGCTCACATTAAAGCGGGCAACGATCGAAACGAATGCGCTGAAAAAGCATGGTGAGTTTGTTCCTCAGCTTGTGCCAGAGGTTTACCATGCTGATGAAGACCTAGCTATTACGGTTATGGAAGATTTATCGCATTTAACGATTGCTCGTGAGGGACTTATTAAAGGGGAGCCTTATCCAAAGCTATCAAGCGATATTGGCGAATATTTAGCAAGAACGCTATTTTCAACATCGGACTTTGCCTTGCATCCATTTGAGAAAAAACGTTTAGCAGTTGAATTTTCAAATCCTGAGCTTTGTAAAATTACAGAAGATCTGATTTTTACCGATCCTTTCTTCGACCATGATACAAATGATTTTGAACCAGAATTGCGTGCAGATGTAGAAGCCATTTGGCATAATAGCCTTTTGAAGCTTGAAGCGGCTAAGTTAAAGCTAAGCTTTTTAACTGAAGCAGAAGCATTATTACATGGGGATCTACATACTGGCAGTATTTTTGCAAGCAGCACAGAAACGAAAGTAATTGATCCTGAATTTGCTTTTTATGGCCCGATTGGATTTGATGTTGGTTTATTTATCGGAAATCTATTTCTTCATGGGATTTCAAGAGAGGAAGCGAATCGATCTGTTATTTTTGAACATATCGAGAATACCTGGACCGTTTTACGCTCAGTATTTACTGAATTATGGGAAGAGTCAAACCTGGAAGTTTATACAAAGGTCGAAGGCTATAGAGAATACATTTTACAGAAAATCTTTTCTGACACACTCGGCTTTGCTGGCTGTGAGTTGATTAGAAGGACGATTGGTCTTGCACATGTAAAGGATTTAGACGGTATTGAGGATCATGAGAAAAGAATTGCAGCTAAGAGACGGGCACTTGCATTAGGCGAAACATTAATCTTAAATCGTCACGTGTTAAATTCAGTAAGTGAAGCTATTTCACTGTTAGGAGAGAGGAAGGCATGAAGGTTCCAACATCAATTGAATGGAAAGATGGACATCTGATTATTCTTGATCAGCAAAAGCTCCCTCATCAAATTGAGTATCTTCAGCTTGATACGATTGAGGAAGTATTCGATGCTATTGTCACTTTAAAGGTCCGTGGAGCGCCTGCAATTGGGATAACTGCTGCATATGGACTTGCGATCGCGGCGCAGCAATATGAAACGAAACAATTAAAGGAATTCCACGAACATCTTCAAAAGGATTTTCGTTATCTAGCAGGTTCACGACCAACAGCAGTCAATTTATTCTGGGCGCTTGAAAGAATTGTAGCAGTGGCTGAGGAAGCGAAAAGCGTCAATGAAGCAAAAACGACTATTCTTGAAGAAGCAATTAAGATTCATGTAGAAGATGAAGAAACGTGCAGACAAATTGGCGAGCATGCCCTGTCATTGTTAAATAGCTTTACGAATGTGATGACAATATGCAATGCAGGGTCCATTGCAACGGCAAAATACGGGACAGCACTTGCGCCTTTCCATCTTGGCATTGAACGAGAAAAACAGTTTCATGTATATGCATGTGAAACGCGTCCAGTATTCCAAGGCTCAAGGCTAACCGTTTGGGAGCTGCAGCAATCAGGTGTCGATGTCACTTTGATCACGGACAGCATGGCGGCCCATACGATTCACTCAAAGGGAATTGAAGCGATTATTGTCGGGGCTGACCGGATTGCTGCTAATGGAGACACAGCGAATAAAATCGGTACCCTGGGCTTGGCGATTTTAGCTAAACATTTCAATATCCCATTTTATGTAGCAGCTCCAGCTTCAACCTTTGATCTTTCAATTTCGAGTGGAATGGAGATTCCAATTGAAGAGCGAAAAGCTGAGGAAATTACCCATATTGGCGGCATCCCAGTAGCGCCACTTAATACAAATGTTTTTAATCCGGCGTTTGACGTCACTCCTGCGGAATATATTACGGCCATCATTACGGAAAAAGGGATTATCTATCCAAACTTCAATGAAAATATCAAAAGCCTTTTAGGTGAGCTAGTTAGAGAGGGAGAAAAATAATGAAAAAACAACTATCGATATTACTTTTAGCTATTTTACTAGTTTCGGCATTTTTAGTAGGATGTCAGCCAAAAAGCAATACGGCTACTTCCGATCAAAAAGAATCGGATGCACCAAAAAATGCAGAGAAATCAGACCATCCGCTTGCTAATAAAAAAATTGCATTAGTGATGCAGCAAAACTTAGGGACATTTTCAGCTCAATATATTGAAGGTGTAAAAGAGCAGGTAGAAAAATTCGGCGGAACGGTAAATGTTTTTACATCTGAAGGGGACTTAGCAAAAATGGCTTCTAACCTGGATGCAGCCATTAACCAAGGCTTTGACGGGATATTAATCGATCACGGAACAAAAGAAGCTTTAAATAACGGAGTTGAAAAAGCAGTAGAAAAGGGGATTCCGGTCATTGCATTTGATGCTGGTGTTGAGGTTGAAGGAGTTCCTGTGTTAGAGCAAGGCGATCAGAAAATGGCCGAAATGACGTTGAATAAACTAGGCGAAGATGCAAATGGTGAAGCTAATATCGTAAAAATTTGGGTAGCTGGCTTTGCACCAATGGAAAGAAGACAAGTAGCTTATGAAGCATTTTTGAAAAACAACCCTGGCATTAAAGAAATTGCTGCATTTGGAGCAGCTACAGCTAATACAGCATTAGATACACAGGCACAAATGGAAGCAATTTTGAAGCAATATCCGAAGGAAGGACAAATAACAGCTGTCTGGGCAGCTTGGGATGAGTTTGCTAAAGGTGCTGTTCGTGCCATTGAGCAAGCTGGAAGAACGGACATTAAAGTTTACAGCATCGACATGAGTGATGAAGACCTACAGATGATTCAAAAGGAAAATAGCCCATGGGTTGCTTCTGCAGCAGTTGATCCAAAGGATATCGGACGCATCCAAGTGCGATATTTATACCAAAAAATCAATGGCGAAAATCCGGAGCAAAAAATTGTCCTTAACCCAGTATTTGTAGACAAAGCCAAACTTCCTGATCAACAAGTCACTACAAACGAGCTTAGCGAATACATCGAAGGCTGGGGAGCGAGTGAACAAGGCTATAACGATGCATTAAAGGAATTAGAGGGACAGCTTAAATAAGCAACGAAAGAGATTGAACGGGAAACCAACTGTTGAATAGTTTCCCGTTTTTCTGGGGAAACACGAGAAAAATAGAATGAAAGTCTAGGAAGTTTCCCGTTTTTCCCGAAAAGGCGAGAAAAGTGGAAACAACGAATGTCCAGTTTAGAAAGGAGGTATTTTCATGGCGGATACGCTGCTTGCGATGGGGAAAATACAAAAACAATTTGGGAAAGTATCGGCACTGAATGATGCTTCTTTTCAGCTTAAAAAGGGAGAAATCCATGCACTGCTTGGTGCGAATGGCGCCGGGAAAAGTACGCTCATGAAAATTCTGTCCGGCGTGTATGAGCATGACGGCGGAGAAATTCTCCTTGATGGAAAGGAGATTCGGTTCCAGTCACCTAAAGCAGCAAAGGAACAGGGAGTATATTGTGTTTACCAAGAGGTCGATACAGCCATTGTACCTGAACTTTCTGTTGCTGAAAATATTATGCTTGATACATTTGCCTCTCAAAAAGCTCTCTTCATTTCTAAAAAAAAGATCAACGAAAGAGCAAAAGAGGCATTAAAACAGCTCCAGTCCGAGCATATTTCCGTACAAAAGCAAGCCCTAGAGCTAACGCTTGCTGAAAAACAGATTGTTTTAATTGCACGGGCATTAGTTCACTCGGCAAAAATTATTATTTTCGATGAGCCGACTGCCCCACTATCTGTTCATGAATCGAAGATGCTGTTTTCCGTGATGGAAAAATTAAAAAATCAAGGTGTAGGCTGTGTGTTTATTTCACACCGGCTTCCGGAAGTATTTGAAATTTGTGACAGAGTAACTGTGATGCGAGAAGGGAAAACAGTGAGTACTTCAGAAACGACCTTGACTACCCAGGATCAGGTTGTTGAGGATATGCTCGGTGACGCTTTTACTAGTGAACTTGGAAAGCATCAAAAGCACATCGGTTCAACATTACTAGAAGTATCGGAATTAACCGATGGTCATAAGCTTCATCATATTTCTTTCTCGGTTGCTGAAGGAGAAATTGTTGGAGTTGTTGGTTTAGTTGGTGCTGGTAAGACAGAGCTTGCGAAGACTTTATTCGGGGTGACTCCGGCTAAGCAGGGGAAGATTTCGCTTAACAAGAAAGAGGTAAAAATTCACCATCCTTCCGATGCCATTAAAGCGGGTATTGCCCTTGTTCCAGAAGAACGACGGAAAGAAGGTCTGTTCGTTCATGAATCTCTAAGAATCAATTCCACCTTTCCGAATCTACGGAAATTTACGCGGGGCTTTTTTATGCATAAGCCATCAGAAACAGCCTTTGCAGACCAAATCATCGCCAGTCTCCAAATAAAAACAAATAATACCGAAACCCCGCTTGTACATTTAAGCGGCGGGAATCAGCAGAAGGTGGCGATAGGAAAGTGGACTTCGCTGGATTCCAGCATTTATTTGTTCGATGAGCCAACGAAGGGTGTCGATATTGGAGCAAAGGTTGATATTTTTAAACTCATTCGGCAAATCTCGGAAAAGCAAAAAGGGGTTATCTATTTCTCTAGTGAAATTCATGAAATCCTTGGAATATCAGATCGAATTCTTGTCATGTACGATGGCAAAATCGTGAAGGAGTTTTCCCGTAGCGAAGCCACACAAGAGAAGATTTTGCTGTATGCAAGCGGCGGAAAGGAAGAGCAGCATGAAAGAGAAAAGCATTCAGTTTCTATTTAAATACGGTGCTATTGCCCTAATGATATTTATTATCCTTTACTTTAGCTTGATTAGCGATGCATTTTTCACATATGGGAATTTTGCCGACATCCTGCGCTCAATTTCCATCGTTACGGTACTGGCTTTAGGAGTAACATTCACTTTAGTCGTTAACGGTTTTGACTTGTCAGTTGGATCAACGATGTCATTGGCAACCGTTGTTACAGCCTCATTAATGGTCTGGTATGATATGCCGCTCTGGCTTGTGCTGATTTTGCCCATCCTTGTAGGTGTTCTTGTTGGGGTTTTCAATACGTTATTAATTGTCGTCATTGGGATTCCTGATTTGCTTGCTACATTAAGCACGATGTATATTGTTGCGGGGCTTCACCGAACGTATACGGAGGGCTATTCGATTTATAATCATATGCCGTTAACCTCAGGAGGAACAGCGATTGGTGAATTTTCAAGTGCCTTCCTATGGATCGGACAAGGGAAAATGCTCGGACTTCCGGTTCCTGTGTGGATTATGCTGTTGTTAGTGATTGTTACTTTTCTAGTGTTAAATCATACGAGATGGGGCCGAATTTTATATATGACTGGGGGCAATGCGGAAGCAGCCACTTTATCCGGTGTAAACGTTAAGAAGGTAAAGTTTGCTTCCTATGTCGTCTCTGGCATTTTTGCTTCAATCGCAGGGATATTATTTACAGCGCGTGTGGGATCTGGGCAAATTGATGCCGGCGCACCACTTTTAATGGAGGCAGTTGCCGCCGTATTTGTTGGTTATTCCGTGCTTGGTGCTGGTAAACCAAATGCAATCGGGACATTTTTTGGAGCAGCCGTTATTGGAATTTTGCTAAACGGACTGACCATTTTGAATCTCCCTTATTATGCTTTTGATATTGTAAAAGGTTCTGTATTAGTGTTGGCGTTGGCTGTCACTTATATGCACGCGAAAAATAAATTCTCTCATTAAAGGGTGCCTGAGCTTCGGTGCGTTGGAATTGACGCATATGGGGTCAGGCATTTTTTTCCTCTTAATAGGTTGAAAAGTACATTCTATCAAAGTATAATGGGATGATTCTACAGGTACAAGGATGGTACATATATGAAAAAAAGGATTGTAGATATTGTCTATATTTTTATTGGAGCTTTTCTATTTGCAATAGGGGTTAATGTATTTATTATCCCGAATGAGCTAGGCGAGGGAGGGGTAACTGGGATTACCATTATTGCTTACTACCTCTGGCAATGGTCGCCAGGTCTCGTTAACTTTGTTCTAAATTCAATTTTGTTAATGGTTGGATATAAATTTTTGAGTAAAATGACAACGATTTATACGATTATTGCGGTTGTATTAAATTCACTATTTTTGCATTTGACAGAAGGCTGGACGATTGATTCCAATGAAATTGTCGTCTCCACTATTTTTGGAGCTGTAATTATTGGTGTAGGGATTGGGTTAATCATTCGCGTAGGCGGGACAACAGCCGGATCTACCATCTTAGCAAGAATTACCCAGAAATATCTAGGCTGGAATTTAGCCTATGGCTTATTATTTTTTGATTTAATTGTTGCGTTTTCTTCCTATTTTATCATTGGTGCTGAGAAGCTGATGCTGACGATTTTAATGCTGTATATTGCAACAAAGGTAATGGAATTCGTTATTGAGGGGATTAACACGAAAAAAGCGGTAACAATCATTTCAACAGAGCCTGATCAAATTGCGCAGAAGGTGAATGAGGAGATGCATAGAGGTGTGACTGTCTTTTCCGGAAGCGGCTATTACACAAAAGCGCAAAAGGATATCCTCTATATAGTCATAAGCAGCCAGGAAATTGTGAAGCTGAAGAAAATTGTGAAAGAAGCAGACTCCCATGCATTTATTGCCATTCATGATGTCCGAGACGTGTTTGGATTAGGCTTTGGGGAGATTTCAAAAGCGGATTAATACAAGAAGAAAGTTGAAAAGGATGTTTGAAATGGGGCCTAGTTCCCCTTTCAAACATCCTTATTTTGTGGCTTACTGTCATTTGGTGTGATGAATAGGTTCATCCAGCTAGTGAAGATTTATTGGACAGGTTCACGGGTTTTTGCCAAAACCTGTCCGAAAACCCAAGCTTATTGGACAGGTTCCCGGGTATCGGCAAAAAGCTGTCCACCAAACCAAGTTTCCTGGACAGGTTTTCGAGTTACGGCAAAAAGCTGTCCACCAAACCAAGTTTCCTGGACAGGTTCTCGAGAATCAGCAAAAACCTGTCCGCCAAATCAAGTTTCCTGGACAGGTTCCCGGGTATCGGCAAAAAGCTGTCCATCAAATCATGCCCACTGCTTTAAACAGACATCCCCTCATCCATCCTCGCCTCGTAGCGCCTCATTCTTTTCTCAAGCTGTGCAAAAAGAACTTCAAAGACAAAACAGAGAATCCAATAAACCAAAGCTGCCACTAAATACATTTCCAAATACTTATAGCCATCATTCGCAATAATTTTCGCCATTCCCATGATTTCAATGACTTTAACCGCAAAAGCAAGAGAAGTTGCCTTTATGAGACCAATAAATGTATTGCCCAGATTAGGTAGAGAAAGGACCATTGCTTGCGGCAAAATAATTCTTCGTAAGCCTTGAGCTGTCGTCATGCCCACTGAATAGGCAGCTTCCATTTGGCCGGCATGGGTGGCATTGATGGATGCGCGGAAAATTTCGGACTGGTAAGCCGCTGTATTCAGGGTATAGGCGATTAAGGCATACACAACAGGTGAAATTTGATCAGCATCCAGACTCCAGCCAAGCTGTTTATTTATGAGATCAAACAGAGCGGGTATCCCATAGAATAATACGAAAAGGAGTACAATCATCGGCACGCCTCTAATAAAGGAGACGTACACCATAGCGATCCGATGCAAAAAGGGCACTTTATAAATTCGGCATAATGCAATCAAAAGGCCAAACATGATTCCGAGGATCATAGAAATAACCGCAATAATCAGAGTTAAAGGTACACCTTTCAGCACCTCTGGAAATTGCTTTAATGCAAAGTCAAAGTCGATAAAAGTCAAGAGAGATCACTACCTTTAAAAAATTAATCTGCAATGCTGACACGGCCCTTTTTTAATCCCTTTTCTAAAAGTGCAATCAAATTTTCTATTACAATACATGTGCCCCAATACACTAACGAAATGGTAAAGTACACTTCGAACATGCCGATTCCGTAGTTATTTCCTAGAATAATCCGAACCTGCCCCATAATATCAATGATGCCAATCGTAAAGGCAAGGGAGGTATCCTTCAGCAATTCAATAATATTATTCCCGAGATCCGGCAAGGCCACTAAAAACGCCTGGGGCAGAATGATTCTCCGCAAAGCCTGTGAGTAGCTCATTCCTATACTGTAGGCAGCCTCCAATTGGTCCCTTCCGACTGCCATATAGGCGGACCTAATCACTTCAGAAAGGTAGGCGCCTGTATATAAAGAAAAGGCAATTACAACAAATACAAAACGATCCCAGCCATTAATATCAATATTTACAAGCAACAGTAGCTGCGGGAGTCCAAAATAGACGAGGAATAGCTGAACTAATAATGGCGTACAACGCATGAAAGACAAATAAAATGTTGCAACTGCATATGAAATCGGTCTTTTTTGAATCCGGACAATGGCGACAATAACACCGATAATTAAAGAAAAGAAAAGTGAAACACCTAACATAAGTAAAGTAAGCGGGAGCTTATTTAATACTCTCATTAATAAGTCCAGCCAATCGGAGAATCCCGAACTAATCATTTTATTTCACCGCCTGCTGTAAAAATGACTCCAACGTTCATCGCTGCCGTCGGAGTCAATCTATAAAACTATTACTCAAATTTAAAGCCTTCTTGATTGATAAATTCCAAATCCTTAAAGAAGTCGACATCGAACCATTTTTCAGACAGCTTTGAAAGGGTGCCGTCTTCAATTAATTCAGCAGTCGCTTTATCCAATTTCTGTGCAAGCTCGGTTTCCTTTTTATTGAAAACAACCCAAATTGGTTCCTTTGAAACGATTCCGCTAACTTTTAAATCAAGATTCATTTGTTTCTGCATTTCATTAAAGGTTGTTACATTTAGGAATATAGCATCAGCCTTACCTTCAGCTACTCTTTTTAAATTATCAGCATTTGAAGCGTGCTCAATGGTATCGAGTGTTAACGGGTTATCTTTGTGTTTATCGTTGTATGAATTAAGAATAGTACGTAATCCGCCGCTCGGTGCCATTGGCGGGAACTTTTTGCCGACCATGTCATCCAAAGATTTAATATCATTGCGATCCTTCTTTGTCACGAGCGAAGTAAGGGAATATCCGAATTCTTGTTCAGGAAAAAGAAACTTCTCTTGTCTTTCAGGATTTTTAAAGAACCAATTAATCGCGAATGTGTATTTACCTGTATCAACACCAACTAAATTGGCTTCTTCTTCTCCAAAAAGATATTCGAATTTATATTCAGGAAGCTTTTTCTCGATTTCCTTCATATAGTCCATGTCATAGCCAATTGGATTATTATTTTCATCTGTATACAAGAATGGGGGATTGACTTCGTCGCTTAAGGCTGCCTTTACAACTATTTTTCCATCATCTTTTCCTGTTCCTGTACTTTGGGAGCAGCCTGCGAGGCTAAGTATAAGCACAAATGCTAGAATCGCTGTTTTAATTAAACCTTTCATTAAAACGACCTCCTGCTTTAAATTAGATATTCTGGTTCACGGACTAGCCGTTTTAGAAACTGCTTCATCCGCTCGTGCTTTGGATGAATTAGAACATCCTGGGGATGCCCTTGTTCCACAATGACGCCGTCGTCCATAAAGACAACTCGATTCGCTACATCTCTGGCGAAATCAATTTCATGTGTCACAATCACCATGGTGATGCCTTCACCTGCTATTTGCTTAATAATTGACAGCACTTCTCCAACCATTTCTGGGTCGAGAGCGGAAGTGGGCTCATCAAATAAAATGACCGATGGATTTAATGCAAGCGCCCGTGCTATGCCAACCCGCTGCTGTTGACCACCAGAAAGCTGTGAAGGATAATCATTTACTTTTTCAGCCAGCCCTACCTTCTGAAGGAGAGATAGACTGATATCCTTTGCTTCGGCTTTAGGCAGTTTTTTAGCAACTATGAGCCCTTCCATCACATTTTCCAGAACCGTTTTATTCTTGAACAGGTTATAGTGCTGAAAAACCATGGCGGTTTTTCTTCTTAATGTAAGAATATCCTGCTTGGGGGGATGCTTTCCTTGAACGGTAAACCCGTCAACACTTATTAGTCCATCATCCGGGCGCTCCAAGTAGTTGATGCATCTGAGGAGTGTAGTTTTTCCTGATCCGCTCGGGCCAATAATGGCTACAACATCCCCTTTATTAACTTCAAGGTCGATCCCTTTTAATACATGATTTTTTTTAAAATGCTTTTGGATATTTTTTAACTCGATCATATTCCCCCTCCTTGTTAGAAAAGTGCAAGCGCCTTCGGAACAATCAAAGGACAATTGTTCCTGCGATGTTCATTCGCTGAAGCTAGACATTGGGAAAAACAGTTAACACTATTTAGAATGTTCAAATATCATAATCCAAACATTATCACCATTAATCGCATCTGTAAAGTAGGATTTAAAGTATCTTTAAAATTTTTGTAATATGCTAATCCAAAGGAATTATTAACGATAAGCTGATAAAACATAATAAAAATTCTTGACGTTGTAATGGAATTTCGTTATTATCAAAGCCAATAATAATAATCGGAATTATAGGAATAATGTATGCATGAAAAATCATTCTGGTTAAGGATGTGTGAAGAAAATGTTAGATTTATTTATAAAAAATGACACTCAAAGAATTTGGCTTCAAAAGCTGCATGAAAAAGAAGCTCAATTTAAAAGTAAATCCGCTGAATATGATGAACAATCAAAGTTTCCTAAAGAGAATATTCATAGATTAATTGAAATGGGATATACAGCACAAACCTTACCAGCGGCTTATGGCGGAGGTGGTTTAAGTACGTATGATATGGTCCTGCTCCAAGAAACATTAGCCAGCTTCGATGGAGCAACAGCTCTCTCTATTGGCTGGCATATGGGAGTAGTCGGTGAAATCTATGAGAAAAAGCTTTGGGCTGACGAAAAATTAAACTTCTTTGCTGATGAGGTGCTTAAAGGAGCATTAGTCAACCGTGCCGTTAGTGAAGCACAAACAGGAAGTCCGACTAGAGGAGGCCGCCCAGGCACCTATGCGATAAAAAAGAATGGGAATTGGGAGATTACAGGGAGGAAAAACTTCACAACCATGTCCCCGGTTTTAACGCATTTTCTTGTTTCTGCTTGGATGGAGGATAAGCAAGCAATCGGGTTCTTTTTGCTGCACAAGGATTTAGAAGGGTTAAGCATCGAGGAAACATGGGATGTTATTTCGATGAGGGGAACAGAAAGTCATGACCTTGTACTTGAGAAGGTTATTGTCGAGGAATCAAAGCTAGTTGAAATCAACCAAGGCCCAAGAGGCGATCAGCTAAATGGCTGGACGATTCATATTCCTGCCTGCTACCTTGGGATTGCACAAGCAGCACGCGACTACGCTACCCAATTTGCTAATGAATATTCGCCTAATAGTCTAAACGGACCTATAAGCCAGCTGCCAAATGTCCAAAATTTAGTCGGTCAAATCGAGCTTGAGCTTATGCAAGCAAGACATTTTTTATATAGTGCAGCGGCAGCATATGATGATGAAGAAAGACGCAGCTATATAACGAATGAGCTTGGCGCCGTGAAGCATACGGTGACGAATTCCGCCATTTCCATTGTTGATAAGGCGATGAGGGTTGTGGGAGCAAAAAGCCTGCAGCGTAAAAATCCGCTTCAAAGATATTATAGGGATGTAAGGGCGGGCCTTCATAATCCGCCAATGGATGATGTCACGATTCGGAAGCTGGCATTAACGGCTTTGAACAAATAGGCTTGGTCAATTTTAAAAAGAGCGTCCATTCAATTGACGCTCTTTTGTTTGCAAAAATGGATTAAAATCAGATAATTATCTGCACATTTTTGAAAACTCACACTGGAAGATGGACAACCGTTGTTCCACATATTTAGCTTATCATCATAAACGGTGATGGGCTTTTTATGTAGATTTAAAAAAACGTGTCCTTTTTTAAAGCTAATCTATATATAAAAGGTGAATCGACTTTTGAGAACTTAGGAAAGGGGCGGGAAAATGTAGAAAACGATACGAGTCATGGGCTAATATTTCTTTTTTAATTTTCCAATCTCGTTAAGACGATACGTCCACGATACGGGGACAAAAAGAAAAATAAAAAGAAAAAGAAAAATAACTACTACGTAGTTGTGGTGGTTCAATATATGATTTTTATAAATTCCCACAAAAGAAGAGTAAGTAAATTCTGAAGAAATAAAATCATTCCTTTTGCTTTACAGTATTAAAGGATGTTATGATTTACCTAATTTATGAAAAGAAAGGAAGAAAAAGATGTCTTTAGAAAGTGTGAAAAATCATTTTGAAAAATGGAATCGTGCAGCCGATATTATGGAATTCGATGTATCGAGTGCAACGGTTGATATGGCAGCAGAAGCGATTGGCGTCATTCCGGCGCGGATTGCCAAAACCTTATCGTTCCGCGGGGAAGGGGATCAAGCCATTTTAGTAGTCGCAGCAGGGGATGCCAAAATCGATAACAAGAAATTCCGTGAAACGTATGGCTTTAAAGCCCGAATGCTTTCTGCTGAAGAAGTAGTGGAGCAAACGGGACATGTAATTGGCGGAGTTTGCCCCTTCGGATTAGCCAATGAATTAGGCATATATTTAGATGTTTCTATGAAGCGCTTTAATACGATTTTTCCTGCCTGCGGAAGCACAAACTCGGCCATTGAGCTAACGTGTGAGGAAATATTTGAATACTCCTCGGCTAAACAATGGGTAGATGTTTGTAAAGGGTGGGTCTCTGAGGACGCTCAGGTAATTGAGGCAGTCGGGGCTCTTGAGAAAAATTAATAAAAAACAATATTGGATTTTTTTCAAGGGGATGCTAAAAAGATGTTTGAAATGGGCAACCGTCTCAAACATCTTTTATAAAAAGAACGTATGAACTTGGGGTCTACCTTGTCTACAGATTTTTCTCTTGGATTTCCCTTATTGTCCGATATGTGGCTTTATCCCCTAATTTATAAAAATGGGACAATGACGGACGAGAATTTCCCTCAATGATCCAAATATGACCCAGTTGATCTATACCAATATCGAATCCGAAAATACACTTCTCTTTGTAGTAGCCTGCTAGACAATTGGTTCCCAATAATGCAACACGATCAATTTCGGAAAGTAAGAAGTCAATTTTATCAGGTGAATTAGTTAAGTGGGAATTTTGTATAGCTTGTTTAACATGGAGCACTGACCCGCCACTAAGTTCATTATTGGTAACAATAAATCCTTTCCCTGCCACTTTTGCAACCTTGCCGGTCACAAACCATGTATTTGAATCATTGTACCTTTGGGTAATCACACGCATATCGAATGGAGATCCGTTAATTGTTAAAAGGGGAATGAAACGTTGTATTAGATAAGAACGGAAGTCGATCTTGTTATTTAGATAGTCGATGGTTTTATTCCTTCCAAAAAAGAGATCTATTTTATCTTCATAATGTATTTCGTACCTGCCCTCCCCCAATGAAGATAGTTTGAAAATGTTTCTTCCCCTTTTCCCGCTAGATGGCTTTAAAATGACTGTACTATACTTATCGACCAAATCCCATAAGCCACTTTCCGAAAAATTACTTGTTTCGGGCAGATGATTTTGTAAGGCTTTATTTTCCATCATAATTGAGTACTTTGTCCATTTGTTATTACCGAGATATTTCACTTTTCATCAATCCTTCTATATTATCTCTAACACCCATTGATGCAGAAATCGATAGTCCACTAGCCCAGATCCCTTTAAAACCCACTTCCTCTACGATCTTTGCGGAAAGACCGTTATGGGCCTCCATTAAAAACTCAGGTTTTTGGGAATTAAGCAAATTTTTTAATTTAGTCGTTTTCTTCATGGTTATCCCTCACTTTACAACGATGTTAACATTTCAACATATACGTATCGTATTGTCATATTAAGTTATGTAAGAGTAAGGTTTTTTGATATCAAACAAACAAAAATGGTCATGTTGGCCTAGAATTACTCAAGCGTATAATCCTTATTTGTTTAACTTTCTCCCATAGCCCTTTGCGGATTAAACATAGAGATATGATCAACTCCCGTTTTATTTTTCTTCGCTACTCAAGCATTGTGAAAAATTACTTCCCTGAATCAAGGAGAGGGAGGTAATTTTTTATGAATTAGGTTTTCATGGTGCTATCGTCCAGTATTTTCTTAATATATGAAACTAGCTGAGCCGCACGAATGGTGACAGTATGTTTTTTATGAACCATCTCATATCCTTGTTGGGCAATTTTTTTTCTTTCGTCTTCATGCTCTAAATAATACTTGGCCATTTTCAAAAAGTTTCTTCCGTTAATTTCCACAAAATGCTGTCCGGGAATAAAGCCTAAATCCCTTAATTCCTTTAAGGAAGGGGCAAGTAATAAGGTGTTGCATGCAAGGACTTCATAATACTTGATAATCGGATAATGAAGGCTCGAATCACATGTAAAAAAGACTTTTGCCCGATTGATTTCCTTCGCATAGCTTTCACCGACAAAAACTTTTTCTTCCGCTACACCAATATTGCGATAGCCTGGATGCATGCGGTAAACAAATCCAGGTATCTTCCTCATTGTTTTCACTATCCTCTTTCTCAATGGGTAATACCACGCAACTTTACCTAACAGAAGATAATCAATATCTTTCTCTAACCTGTAATCCTTAAAGATTGAAGGATTAACAAAGTGCGGGAGCCAATACATCCGATCCTTATATTTTCGGAAGTCATTTAAAAAAGCATCTCTATATATGCTGAATATATATTTAACATTTGTCTCTTCTATAAATTGCTTTCGCTTCTCTATTTCCAAATGAAGATCATGCATAATAATGCCAAAAGGGATCTTTAGCGTTGATAGCCCGGTAATTGCCGGGCATCTGGTATCTTTCAAATCATTTAACAAGATGAAATCGGGCTGTTGAGGTATGCTCTTTAGAATTTCACGGATATCCCCAGGTCTGAACCACTCTATTACATCTACCCATTTACGTAATTCATTCGTTAAATAAAATGTATTCCGTTCAACATATTGACTAAAATCTCGAGTAATAAATAGAAGTTTTAATTTATTCATATAGCCTCCTATTTCTCTTAGACATTTGCATTATCTATATCTAACTCCTCACGTTTTATAATGTGAAACAACAGCTTTTCGCAGCTTTTCAATAGTAAGTTATAAGTCTCTATGTGGTTGCCTGTCACTGAAGGGTCAGGGACATTTTTATTTTTCACTTCAGGAAGATAATCGAGCAAAAATTGGATTTGGCTAGTTTGTCCAAAACGATCGGTTAAAACGCTTAAATTTTCTTCGTCCATAATAACAATATAGTCAAAGGCTGAAAGATCATTTGCAGTCACTTGGCGCGAACGAATCCATTGATAGGGAATATTCATTTTACCTAGAAACTTACGAGTGGATTTAGATGGGCGCCTTCCCACGTGGAATTTATTAGTTGCTGCTGAATCTACAGTAAATTTTCTATCTAGCCCTTTCGTTTTGATTAACTGGCAAAATATAGCCTCAGCCATTGGCGATCGATTGATATTTGCTGCACATATAAAAAGTACTTTAATCATTTCTAACTCCTTTATACTAAGTTTTGAAAGACACATTATATGGTATGTCAGAAGTTTTAATATGTTTATTGATAAATAGGCCATTACCAATAATGGGAGTAAATTGGTTCAAATCCCCAAATCAAAATATTCCTTAAAACATATGATGGTAAAGGACAAGACAGAAAGGAATGAGTATTAGTGCATGATTTTACGATCGAGGAAATTGCATCGGTTATACAGTGTAAAATCGCAAGTTGGAAGACTAAAAAACCGATTAAAGGCTTTACAAATCGTCATAAAAACCCTTCTCCTTTTAGTCTAGTATTCCTATTTCGCCACGATTTGAATGAGGATAGCTTGATTGAAAGGTTGGTTAAGGGAAAAGCCACTGGTATTATTGTTAGCAGACAACACAAATTCCAAATCGATAAATTTGCTCAAGCAGGAATTGGTGTTCTTGAAGTAAATAATAGAAAAAAAGCATATCGAAATATGGCCAGATTATACCGTAGGCAATTTACTATTCCGATTACACAGGTGACTGGAAGCTCAGGGAAAACAACCACGAAGGAATTAATCGGCAGCGTTCTTAAACAGGAATATTCCACTTTAATAGGTGCAGGCAATTATAATTCTCCAGATGGGGTCGCATTTAACCTATCGAAATTGGAAGAAAGACATGAAGCGGCTGTTCTCGAAGCTGGGATGAAGGGGTTCGGTACGATGAGATTATCCAGCCAAATGATTCAACCCCAAATTGGAGTAGTTACATGCATTCATCGGGCACATTTACCCCGTCTTGGTACAATAGAAAACATTATTAAAGCTAAGGTGGAAATGGGTGAGTATTTATCTCTAAAGGGTATCCTTGTGATAAATGGAGATGATCCTAACTGCGCCGAATATTTAAAAGAAATTAAGTATCCGGGGAAAATTATTACTTTTGGTTTTTCTGAAGGGAATACTATTCGAGCAACAAATGTATATTATGAAAATTTTCAAAGCTTCTTTACTGTAAAGGGAAAAGGCTTTGAATTTGACTGTATGATGAATACATTTGGCAGTTATAATATTATGAATGCATTAGCGGCAATTGCCGTAGGGTTAGAGCATAAAGTACCAATTAAGAAGATTCAACAGGGGATTGCTGAATTTTTCCCAGTAAAGGGCAGGCTGCAGATACTTTCTTGCCCAAATGATATTACGGTCATCCATGATAATGTAAATGCTAATCCAGATTCCACTAACCTATTATTGAACCAAGTCCCATATTTGCCTAAGAGACCCATTATTCTCGTTTTAGGAGATATGGAGAAGCCTCATACCAATGAAACATACGCCAAAAAAGTCCATTATCAAACAGGGGAAATAATCGGCGACTTATCGATTGAAAAATTGGTAGCGATCGGAAAATGGGCGAAAGAATATTGTCATGGAGCTAAATCAAAGGGCATCTCCCCTGATAAATTATCTTACTATAAACATGCTGATGAAGCTAAAAAGGATTTGCTTCAAATTGTACCGCCTAAATCAATCGTTATCTTCAAAGCCTCCGGTAAATATTGTGACTTAGAATCACTCATTAATTTGTTGAAAAGAAAATAGGGACAAGGGGTAATAAAACCATTCAAATGAAAAAGGCAGACCTATTGGTTTGTCTTTTTCATTTGTTTAATAGAGTTATTTATGCTTATGGATTCTTCCGTGTGACATTAAAAATAATACGTCCTTTTTTAAGGGAATAAAATTGTGGGAGAATCCCATATTAATCGGGTGATAAATGAACTGTAAAAGAGAAAGTGCCCAGTATTATGAGCAATTAGAGAATGGGATTGCGGAAATGGAAGCTACTATTGAGAGATTAAGAACGGAAATAAATGAGTTAATGGAAATGAAATATGCTTTAATTCATTTTGCTTTTCTAACTTTTTTTCCACCAAACTTAACCCCCCCTGAGTAATACTTCCAGACTGCAATCCAAGTCGTAAATGGATAAAACCAGAACCATAGAGGACTTAATAAAAATGTGAAAAATGGAAGAATTTTAGCACCATATAGAATTTGACCTATACAAGCTAATAATAGAACAATGATTGTTATAGTTATACAAAATAGACCAGCTACCTTTGGAGAAATGATAAGTAAAAGTAAAATAATAGGTAATACAAGTGCATACAGAGTAAAGCGAAATGGCATGGCCAAATTTTCATAAGCGTAACGAACTCTTTGCTCTAGAAATTTATTAAATGGAATGTCTTGAGTCGCTTCTAAAGAAGCATCTTTAACAAAACCAATCGAGTAACCAGAATTACGTAATTTTTCTTCGAGAATAAACTCATCAAATAAACCATCTCGGTTTGGGAAGCCTGTTTTTGAAATGTGCTCCTTCCTGAATGCTAAATGTCCACAATACTGTTTCCGTCTATCTAGTAAATTAATAATAAACATTCCACACATGTCGATAAGGACAGTGAAAGGGAATTTATCAAACTTTGGCATCATCTTAAAGCAGTCATACTCATCGAAGTATTTGGATATTTTCGCTAGAGTTTCCCTCGTTATTCGATAATGGTCATCAATTAACAATACTTTATCATAAATTACATAATTTAATCCTGCATAGATTCCGTTCAGTTTATCATTATCACCAGTACGAAGATCTTCGCTAGGAATAAAATGTTTAACATTGTTAAAAAATTTCAGTTTATTATTTATATAACGATAGACTTTGCAGTTACTTTCATCTGCAATCACAATTTGGCAATCATCCTCCTTTAATGCGACCGCCAAAGAGGCTATATGATTCACAAAGTCACTAAGATTCTTTTCATTATATTGTAATTTGATTGGTATTAATATAGATATCTTCATTTACATTCCCTCCTGATTACACCAGTCAGACAATGTACTGAACCTCCTCCTTTCATAAGCTCAGTTAAATCAACTTCAATGCAATTTACTCCGCAAGACCTATATTTACCAATACTATCTTTTGCACCTTTATTGATTACTATTGCCTCGTCATTAATGGTTATGAAATTAATAGACATTTTCTCATCTACCTCTGTAAGATTTGTGAGTTCAATAATGGTATACCCATGGCGTTTTAAAGTAGAATAAATTTCATATGATGCCCTTCTTGGAACTAAAGCAGCATTTTTTGAATTGATTAGATTAAAGACACCATCAAGGTGGCCACACCCGTAGGTAGTCTGGATGACTTTAATTTCTGTAATCCCTTGTAATTTAAGTAGATTATATACAAACTTAACAGCTTCATCATTTGTACGTAATCCAATACCTAAAAACGCTAAGTCTGGGTTAACTATAACTATGTCAGGACCTTCTAAAATCATATTATTGTGAGCACTCGCAATAATTGGCATGCCAAGTTGAGATAATGTTTTCGCTAATATTTGCTCTTCACCAGCTCGAACTTGAGAAGCTAATCGAGAAAGAATAGCACCTTGTGATGTCATTGTAAATGTATCCCTAACAAATATTATATTGGGGAAGTAATCTGCTTTTTCATCAATGATATAGTCAACCTTGACGCCATTTTCCCTATAAACCTGAGCAAGTTGGTCATGTTGAAATCGAGCTTTTTCAACATCCATAATGGATGTCCAAAGTACTGAATTAGGATCTTCGATGTTTTCAATCTCTTTTCCAGGTCTGCGCAGTAATACATGCTTTAATACATCCGTCTCTGAAGATAATCCAAATTTGCCCCATATTGTTCCAATTTCTTCTGTATGATTTTCTTTGCGTCCTACCCAACCCTCGCCGCCATGTGCAGAGTCAACAATACTTTTCAAAAATTATCATCCTTTCTGAAAAAATATATTTAAACTGATCTTTAATTCTTTTTTCCTTATTTCCAAGTCAGTTATCATGAGGATAAGTACTGGTAACTGTTAAATAATCTATTTTCTAGACGACAATTGGGTAGAGATTAAATAGGCTAATTACATTATATATAG